>RFXV01000040.1 GCA_009921445.1 Flavobacteriia bacterium | reverse complement strand
TGTTCATCGGCAACAACTGGGCACTGTGGTTGGGCGGATTCATTTATCTCGTGCCAAAACTCGTCGGTCTTGTGAGCGACAAGCTGCCTGACTTTAAACCAGTGCACAGATTTTTGCCGCGCGGAATTTTCTATTGCCTGCCCTGCCGGACATTCTCTTTCAAACCGGCGATTGGGCACTGAGCAGACGGATGGGCATCTTCGGCCTTTTTGCCCTGCTGATGTTGCTGGCTGCCTACCAAATGATCAAAGGAAAAATAGAGCGTGAGCAGCTGCAGCCCTTCCGGCCCCTACTGCTGATGACTCAGGGACTCTTGGTCGGTCTGCTTACCGGACTGGTGGGCGCCGGAGGCGGATTTTTGATCATTCCCGCACTGATCGCGTCTACGGGAATGAAAATGAAGAATGCTGTGGGCACCACACTGGTCATCATTGCCATCAAATCACTCATTGGATTTGGTTTGAGCGATGCCCGCACACTGCCCATCGATTGGGAATTCCTCTTCTCCTTTTCCGCATTGACCATATTGGGCATTGTGTTGGGATCATTTGTCAGCCGATTTGTGGAAGGAAAAAAATTGAAAACCGGAATGGGAATATTCATCCTGATCATGGCGATCTTTATTTTTTGGATGGAATTCGTTTCGGCCTGAATCATTACTCGAACGGATGAGAATAGAACAACTCTACACCAAATGCCTCGCTCAGGGCGCATATTATCTGAGCCACAAAGGGGAAGCCGCTTTGATCGATCCCCTTCGGGAAGTGGAAACATATGCTGCTCTTCTGAAAGAAGATGAAGCCGAGTTGAAGTATGTGTTCGAAACCCATTTCCATGCAGATTTTGTGAGTGGCCATTTGGATATTTCGAACAAGACCGGAGCCGAAGTGGTCTTTGGACCCGGTGCACGAACTCAATTCCCCGTGCACATAGCCAGCGACGGCGAGCGTTTTACCATCGGTGACTGGACAGTACAGTTGCTGCACACGCCGGGGCATACCCTGGAAAGCAGTTGCTACCTGCTCCTCGATCCGGAAGAAAAGCCTTATGCGCTTTTCACCGGCGACACCCTTTTTCTGGGAGATGTCGGACGCCCGGACCTCGCGCAAAAGATGGACGGACTGACCATGGAGGACCTGGCGGGTATGTCCTTTGACAGTTTGCGGGACAAGATCATGCCCCTGCCCGATGAAATCATCCTCTACCCTGCCCATGGCGCCGGATCTGCCTGCGGAAAAAACATGATGAATGTGACCGTGGACACTCTGGGAAACCAAAGGAAAGTGAACTATGCGCTTCGGGCGGATATGAGCAAGGCTGAATTCATTAAAGAAGTGACCTCAGGGCTGCTTCCGCCTCCGGCCTACTTTCCCGAAAATGTCCGTATGAACAAAGAGGGCTCTCAGGCGCTGGAAAAGGTCATGGCCTCTGCCCACCGGCCCATTGGAACCCAAGACATTCAGCAGCTGATGACCCCTGGAGACACACTCCTTCTCGATGTCCGGAGTCCGGATGAATTTGGAGACGGGCACATTCCGGGCAGCTTGTTCATTGGCTTGGACGGCAGCTTCGCCCCCTGGGTTGGAGAACTCATTCGCGATGTCCACCGATCCATTGTCCTGATCGCTCCCCAGGGACGGGAAAAAGAAGCCATTACCCGTTTGGCCCGTGTAGGCTTCGATCATATTCTCGGTTTTCTGGAAGGAGGCATGGCCTCCTGGATAGAGGCGGGGCTTCCCTGCCAAAAGATCCGTTCAGTGCAAGCAAAGGAACTCGCCCGATCCGAAAGAGAAGGAAAGAACCTGGTCGTGGATGTGCGCAAGAATGGGGAATACACCTCAGAGCACATGCGTGATGCAGTGAATGTACCGCTGAGTGAATTGGAACGGCGGATGGACGAACTCCCAAAAGACCGTCCTTTTTATCTGCATTGCGCCGCTGGATACCGTTCCATGATCGCGGCCTCCATACTGAGCGCGGCGGGTGTGAGCAATTTCAACAATGTGCTGGGCGGGTACAAGGCCATGCAGGAAACCGACATCGAACGAGAAGGCAGCGTATGTACAAGTTCCATCCAATGAAAAGACCTGGCTTTTTGTCCATTCACCGAGTTCCATTCTCTGGCTTCACTGGCTTTAGGGGGCGCTCTCCATTCCGATCACCATGATCGAACTGCTCAGTCAGCCCTGGCCCTGGTATGTCGCCGGCCCGTCGATCGCAGTGGTCATGTTCCTGCTCTTGTGGACGGGAAAGAGTTTTGGGGTCAGTTCCACCTTGCGCAGCTTATGCTCCATCGGCGGTGCGGGAAAGAACTGTGATTTCTTTGATTTCGACTGGAGGTCCCAGAACTGGAACCTTGTTTTCGTGGGTGGCGCTGTGATCGGCGGCTATTTGGCCGCTCATTTTTTAAGCAGCCCCGAACCGCTTCAACTCGACCCGAGAACGGTTGAAGAACTTTCTGAACTGGGCATCGCCTTCGATGGTTCTTTTTTACCTGAAGATCTTTTCAGCTGGAGCAGCCTTTTGACAGCCAAGGGCTTGATCGTCATGGTGCTCGGTGGTTTTTTTGTTGGATTTGGCACCCGCTGGGCGGGCGGCTGTACTTCGGGACATGCCATCAGTGGTCTGGCCGACCTGCAACTGCCTTCACTGATCGCTGCGATCGGATTTTTTGCGGGCGGTCTTCTCATGACCCACTTCCTCTTTCCCCTGATCTTTTAAGCCATGAAGCTGACCAAATTCCTCCTCCTCGGCATTCTCTTTGGCATCGTGATGACCAAGTCCGAAGTCATTTCCTGGTACCGCATCCAGGAAATGTTTCGCTTCCACTCTTTCCACATGTACGGTGTGATGGGCTCTGCCCTTGGCGTCGGACTTGTCTTTGTCCAATGGATCAAGAGGAGAGGCATCCGCACCTACGACGGACAGGCCATTGAATTCAAACCGAAGGCTTTCAGCATTCCGCGCTATCTGTTTGGAGGAAGCTTGTTCGGAATCGGCTGGGCACTCACCGGAGCATGTCCAGGCCCCCTGTTCACCCTTTTGGGGAATGGATTCATTTTGTATTCCGTGGTGATCCTGAGCGCCGTGCTGGGCACCTTTGTCTATGGGAAGTTGAGGAACCGACTGCCCCACTGATGGCCTCCGATCGCCAAGAAGAAACACCTCTTGATGTGGTCTGCGGCCTGGTCTTTGACCAGAAAGACAGACTGCTTCTCTGTCGGCGAATGAAAGGCGATCTGAAGGGCTATTGGGAATTTCCTGGCGGAAAGAAGGAGAACGAATCAGCGGAAGAAGCGCTCCAACGCGAACTGCTGGAAGAATTGGACTTGGAAGTAGCCGTGGAAGACCATTTCATGGATTCATTCCACGCATATCCGGAGAGATCCATTCGATTGATGGCCTACCGCTGCCGCGCACTGGGAAGCATTGGAAGAATGACCGATCACGATGCAGCCGAATGGCACCACTTGAAAGACATAGACGCCAAAGCACTCGCTCCTGCAGATATTCCGATCGCGGAGGCTTTGATTCAAGCTATGGGCTCATCGACGCAAACTCAATGAACAAGCACACTCGTTTTTCCGGTCGTATTTTGAATCGCCTAAGGCTTTACCGAGCATTTTTGACCTCACCTCTGGCAAAGAGTTCCCTAAATTGTCCGAAGCAGAAGGAACAGTAACTGACCGATAAAAAATGTCTGCAAACGCACATCCTTCGAGCCGTCTTTTGGATCGAGCTCATCATCACGATCGGAGTACACGTTCTATTGCCCTGTTCTTTTTCATCTCGTGCATCCTCTTTGTTGAAGCGATCCACGCTCAGTATCCTCAACCCGCCCATGGCCGGCTCTTCGATCCGGACCATGTTTCCCGCTTCGATGTACTGATCCCAACCGACAGCTTGAATGCACTGCTCGACCCCTCCAACGCCTACAGCAATCACGAGTACCGAGTGACTGCCATCTACACAGATGCTCAGGGATCGGACACACTGCAAGACGTGGGCTTCAGGCTTCGTGGGAACACCTCGAGGAATGCCCAGAAAAAATCATTCAAGATCTCTGTGAATGCCTTCCAGGACGGAAGACGGTTCAAAGGCGTCAAAAAGATCAATTTGAACGGGCAGCACAATGATCCTTCGATGAGCCGGGCCTTTTTCAGCTGGAAATGGGGAAGGATCCTTGAATTGCCGGTCTCCCGATCCAGGCACTCCGAGCTGTACATCAATGGAAACTACTACGGGCTTTATACCCACATCGAACACATCAATGACGATTGGTTGCACCTGCGTTTCGGGAATGACGACGGCAATCTGTACAAATGCGTCTGGCCAGCGGACCTCACATTCATCTCGAGCAACCCAGATGACTACAAGTTCACCCGTTCCGACGGCAGGCGGGCCTACGAACTGAAGACCAATGAGCAAGAGGACGACTACAGCGACCTGGCACTGCTCATCTCCGTGATCGATCAGACTCCGCTCAACCAGCTGGAGTGTGCTTTGGATGAACTCTTCGACCTCGAGGGATTTCTGCAGGTCCTCGCCTATGAAGTGATCACCGGCCACTGGGACAACTATGCCTACAACAAGAACAATTATTATCTCTACAACGACCCCGCCACGGGCAAATTCCACTTCATTCCATACGACATGGACAACACCCTGGGCATCGATTGGGTGAACAAGGACTGGGCGCAACGCGATGTTCTGAACTGGATCAACAGTGGGATGAATCTTCCCCTGGTCCAAAGGCTGTTCCAACTGCCTGAGGTCAAGGAGATCTATGCTTTTTATCTGAGAAAATGGACGGCTGTCTTCACCCAAGCACAGACCCAGCTTCAACTCGACTCCATCCGTGACCGCATCGATCCCTATGCAGCCAGCGACAGTTTTCGCACGCTCGACTACGGTTTCGATCAAACCGACTTCTTCGACAGTTTCAATGGATCGCAGTCCATGGGCCACGTGGACTACTCCATTTCCGACTACCTGTCCGCCCGGCACACGAACACCCAGAACCAGCTGGGCAGCTTCGATGCCGCCCCGATCCTTCAAAATATCCAGTTGAGTGGGACGGGCGCAATGAATGAGCTGAAAGTCACCGTTCGTGTGGAAGACGAGGGAACACCCAATGTGCAGATCGAATTCGACACAGGAACCGGCCTTCAAACCAAGACATTGAGCGACAACGGTGTGGACGACGACGGGATCGCAGGCAACGGAGTGTATGGAACGCTGCTGGTCAGTCTTCCGGTTCCCGCCTCCATTCAATACCAGATCGTGGCCACGGATGCAGCACAAAATCAGCGGCGTAGGCCCTGCCAGCCCCAAATGCATCAGATCGCTCCCCTCGGTCAGCTGATCATCAATGAACTCATGGCCGACAATGGGCAGACCGTCTCTGACGAGGATGGAGATTTTGGCGACTGGATCGAGCTCCACAATCGGTCCAGCGATCCCATTTGGCTCGCGGACTACTTCCTCAGCGACGACCTGAGCGATCCGAGGAAATGGCAACTTCCAGCTGCGACGATGGCTCCAGGTGAATTCAAGCTCATCTGGGCCAGCAAGAAGCACAATGTACACGCCTGGCACAGCAACTTCAAATTGTCCAAGGATGGAGAATCGGTGGGACTCTTCAGAGAGGTGTCCGGGTCCATCGACACTGTGGACATGATCCTTTTTGGCCCGCAAACAGAAGATATTTCCTATGGCCGTTCCTACGACGGATCGCCGCTGTGGGTATTGTTCGGTCAACCCACGCCAGCTGCCAGCAATGGCACACTGAGCACGGATCCTGAGTGGGCTTCTCTGCCAGTGAAAGTAGGTCCAAATCCGTTTTCCTCTTCCTTGTATCTGACCAATCCCACAGAGACCGATTGGACCTACACGCTGTTCGATCTCTGGGGGCGTTCGATCCATCAGGGCCGACTTCCCTCTGAAGAAAGACTGGAGACGAATTGGACGATCCCTCGGGGCACCTATGTGCTGAGGCTGCAGAATGGCCTGTCGTCCTTCACCGAAACACTGATCAGGCGGTAGGGCTGAAAAACCACTCTGCCATCCCGAGCAAGTCGATGAATAGACTGTAAGTTCGCATAGCAAACTGAAACCTCCACGGACCATGGCCAATGCCTTTTTCAACGTACCCACTGCCGTCAACGAACCCGTACGCCCTTATGTGCCGGGAAGTGCTGAAGCGGAGAGCCTATTGAACACCTACCGTTCAATGATGCACGAAATAGCCGATATCCCGATGACCATCGGCGGTAAAGATGTTTTCACGGATGCGAAGGAAGAAATACGGCCGCCACACCAAAGAGAACATCTACTCGGTCACTTCCACCGCGGACAGGCGGAACACGTTACTCAAGCCATTGATGCAGCCCTGGCTGCGCGGGAAAAATGGAGCCGTATGCCCTGGGAGTCTCGGGCAGCGATCTTTCTGAAAGCCGCTGATCTATTGGCCGGACCATTCAGAGACCGAATGAACGCCGCGACCATGCTTTGTCAGAGCAAGAATGCCTTCCAGGCAGAGATCGACGCAGCCTGCGAAATGGCGGATTTCTTCCGTTTCAATGTGCAGTACATGACGGAGATCTACAAGGGTCAGCCCGAATCCGCACCTGGCATTTGGAACCGCATGGAATATCGGCCGCTCGAGGGATTCGTTTTCGCGCTCAGTCCGTTCAATTTTACCTCGATCGCAGCCAATCTGACGGCCTCACCTGTTCTGATGGGAAATGTGGCCGTCTGGAAACCCGCCAACACACAGATCTACAGCGCTCAGGTCATCATGGAGGTCTTCAAAGCAGCTGGACTGCCGGATGGAGTGGTGAATCTGGTCTTCGTATCCGGCCCGGTAGCCGGTGAGGTCATATTCTCCCATCCCGATTTTGCAGGGCTTCATTATACCGGATCCACCTCTGTATTCAAAGGTCTGTGGAAGAAGATCGGCAACCAGATCGACACCTTTAAGGCTTATCCGAGGATCGTAGGAGAAACAGGCGGAAAAGACTTTGTGGTGGTCCATCCGAGTACGCCGCCCCAAGAAGTGGTCACTGCCCTGAGCCGAGGCGCATTTGAATTCCAGGGACAAAAGTGTTCAGCAGCGTCGCGTGCCTACCTTCCTTCAAGCCTTTGGCCTGCGATCAAAGAGGGCATTATCAAGGACGTATCCTCCTTCAAAATGGGCCGTCCGGACGACCTCTCGAACTTCATCAATGCAGTGATCGACAAAAAGGCATTTGACAAGATCGCCTCCTACATCGACCACGCCAAGTCATCACCCGATGCCGAGATCATCGTCGGTGGCGGTTATGATGACAGCGAGGGATACTTCATTGAACCGACTGTGGTGGTCACGAGCGATCCAAGGTACAAGTCGATGGTGGAGGAGATCTTCGGCCCTGTGCTCACGATCTATGTCTACGAGGATGCCGATTGGCATCGCACCCTCGAACTGGTAGATTCCACTTCGGAATATGCACTTACAGGTGCGATCTTCAGCAAAGACCGCTACGCCGCGGAAGAGGCCACTCGGATCTTGGAAAATGCCGCAGGGAATTTCTACATCAACGATAAGCCCACAGGCGCAGTGGTGGGTCAGCAGCCTTTTGGCGGTGCGCGCGGTTCGGGAACGAACGACAAGGCGGGCTCCTATTTGAATCTTTTGCGCTGGGTGAACGCACGGACGATAAAAGAAACCCTGGTCCCTCCAACGGATTACCGCTATCCCTTCCTCGGCTGAGAACCGCGAAATGCCCAGCATGGAAGTAAGGAAGTTGAAGCGTTCTACGCCTTCATCTGGATGTTCTCCACGATGCGCAGCCCATAGCCCTCAATGCCCACGCGTTTCATGGGGTGGTTGGTCAGCAGGCGAATGTTCTTAACGCCCAAATGATGCAGTATCTGCGCCCCGACACCAAAATCACGGGCGTCTTTTGCAAAACTCACCTTTGGTTGTTGGTCCTCTGACTCATAGCCTTCTTTGTAGGCACGCAGATGCTTCAGGAGATCTTCTTCGCCTCCTTTCTGATTCATGTAGACCAAAACGCCTTTGCCTTCTTCTGACACCCTGCGGAGTGCTCTTTCGAGTGAGCCCACCTGGCCCGAAGTCAACAAGTGGAACACATTGCCCTGCATGGCCGCAGAATGCATGCGGACAAGCACCTGTTCATCGGCTTCCCACTCCCCCATGCTCAAACTGATGTGCAGCTGCTTATTGGTTCTTTGTTCAAATGCTTTGAGCTGAAAAGATCCGAACGAAGTGGACAGAGTGAATTCCTCTTTCAGGTCGATGAGGGATTCTGTCTCCATTCGGTACGCGATCAGATCCTCGATGGTGACCAACTTCAATCCAAATTCCTGTGCAAAGACCCTGAGCTCTGGAAGACGGGCCATAGTGCCATCCTCATTCATGATCTCAACGATCACCCCAGCGGGTTTCAATCCGGCCAGTCGAGCGAGATCGATGGAGGCTTCTGTATGTCCGGAACGCCTGAGAACACCGCCTCTCTTTGCCTGAAGCGGAAAAATGTGCCCGGGACGGGCGAGGTCTTCTGGCCGTGTTGCATCGTTCACCAAGGACTGGATGGTCTTGGCCCGGTCGGAAGCGCTGATCCCCGTGGTCACACCCTGACCGATCAGATCGACAGATACGGTGAAGGCCGTCTGATGGAATTCCGTGTTGCGCTGAACCATTGGATTCAGATCCAATTCCTTACAGCGCGATTCGAGAAGGGGCGTGCAGATCAGCCCGCGGCCTTTGGAGGCCATGAAATTGATCATTTCAGGCGTTACACATTCTGCAGCCGCTACCAGATCCCCTTCATTTTCGCGGTGCTCATCGTCCACTACGATGACCATCCGACCCATGCGGATGTCCTCCACAGCAGACTCGATGCTGTCAAATGCTTTGTTGGTTTCTATTGGTCGGTTCCCAGACATACCCCCCCTTGTTTCGAATATGCAATATTAAGCCGTGCAGCAAGGCAATGTTCATCAACAGCCAATGCCGAAGAGAACGCAGCAGCGGTAGTCTTCGAGCGAGTGGAAGGAAGAGCAAGAGAACGGCGGAGCCCAAGCTCAAAAGGATGGCCGACGGCACATCGGATCGCAGCAGCTCAACGGACGAGGCCACTGTGCTCCCAAGCAGGAAAACAGGTGTCAGCCAGCGAAAGACTTTGTGTGAGATAAAGGCATAGGCAGCAGGCCCTCCTCTTGAGAGAACGCGGCTTAAGAACCATTTGAGATTTTGAAAATTCCCCTTGGAAATGCGGACCTTTCTTCGGTATTCCTCGGCTTCCGAACGCGACACTTCTTCAAAAGCCAGGGCATTTTGGTTCCAGAGCACCTTGCCTCCTGCAAGCAGGACGGACATACCCACATAGAAATCATCGACTACGGCCGATACCGGCAGCGCTGGCATGCTTGATTTGCGGATCAGGTAGCAACTCCCCTCCAAGCCCATCACCGCTTCCCAGCATTTCGACTCGTTCCTCTTGAGTCTGTTCTCAAAGCGCAGAAAACGGTCTTCATCACTGGACACAGGCGCGGCAGCATGTTCCATGTAGCGGATCTCTGCACCTACTGCATCTGCCCCTTGGCGCTGGGCCTCCAGCACCAATTCATCGAAGCAATTCGGATCGTGCAGCACATTGGCATCGGTGCAGACGAGCCAATCGTGTCGGGCTTCCTGGGCCAGCGCGTTGAGTATGGCCGACTTGCCCTGTCGCTCGGAGAATTCGATCAAACGAAAGGAAGGGAATCGCTCCTGCCACTCGCCCACCAAAGCCGCGGTCGCATCCGTGCTCGCATCCGAACCGATCAGAACCTCCAGATCCGTCAATGGATAATTGGAATCGACAATGCTTTGGAATTTTCCAGGCAATACCGCCGCTTCATTCCGTGCAGCAATCAGCAAACTGAGCTTGGGACGGTGCCCAGCAGCCAGATCACCTCCACTCTTCGATCCATTGTTGCGAAGGGCAGCCAGAAGTCTTAAGGAAAGAGGGTACAGCACATAGCTGTGGACCACAGGTGCGATGAAGAGTATGGACACGATCCACATCATCAAAGCTTCTTATAAAACTCGATCAATGAACGGCCAATACTGGCACGATCGAAATAATTCCTTGCTGTTTTGCTGGCCTCCTGGCCCATTTCCTCCCTGAATGCAGCTTCCCTGAAAAGCTGCAAGGCATGCGCTGCAAATTCTTCTGCCTGATCTGCGATCAGACAATTCACTCCGGATACGCAGGGGATGCCCTCGGCGCCTATGGAAGTAGAGACCACGGCCTTACCAAGGCTCATACCTTCCACGATCTTGATGCGCAGCCCACTTCCTGATCTGAGCGGCACGAGCAAGATCTGATGCTCTTGAAAAAAGCCAGAAGCGTCCTGCCGATCGGGATGTATGGTCACGCCCTTCACCTTTTTGAAGCCATCCGGACAATTCCGGCCCAGCACATGAAGCTCGGCCTGCGGTTCTTCGGCTCGTATCAAGGGCCAAACATTACGAAGGAGCCATTCCATTCCCTGGGCATTCGGCAGCCAGTCGAATGCACCTACAAAGAAAAAACGGGCAGAACCCTTTCTACTCTTCTCTTCTGTGGTCGAAAACGCACGTCCACTGAAGGCCGTATGGCTGGGCACCGATATACCGAGGTCCTTGAATGCCTGCCTGTCCACTTCGGTAATGGGAACCAATGCATCGAACAGAGCTGTCTTCTCCAACTCGAACTGCTTGAGCCGTTCGGCCTGAATGCGCAGGTAGCGCCTTTTCAATGCATTCTTCTCATGCGCTGCAGATCGCTCCCAGATGCGGAACTCCACATTGTGGGCGCGCAGGATGACCGGCCCTTTGTGCTGCTTTCGGACATCTTCCAGATAATGCGCCAATGACAGGCCTTCAAACTGAACAAAATCAAAGCGTTTCTCGTCCAAAAGACCGCAAAGCGCCTCCCGATAGCCCTTGTCATCAAAACGCGATACGGCAAATGACCGGGTACTGAAGATCAGATTGTACAGCGCCTTGCCAATGAATGGTCGGTTGTCCACTTCCACCATGGTCATCTCCACCTCTTCCTTCAATTCCTCTGGAAGGTCTGCTGGACTTTTGGGATGCTTAGGCGTATTCATGGCCAGCAAATGCACCTGATGCCCTTGAGCCACAAAGCCTTGAACCATACTTTCTATGGCCACACTGCTTCCATCGTTGGGCGGAAATGGAGATTTATTGGAAAGAATAAGGATGCTCAGTCGCTCTTCTTTCCCCTTCTGGCGAGCCATTCTTTCAGATTTTCCAGTGGTTTAAGATAGGCTTCCATATTCAGCAGTGCAGAGTCTGTGGCTGCCTTGTACGTGAGAAAGATACCGATGGGCAAAAGAATGAAACTGGCGGTCCACATGGACTGAGCCGGAGTCCAGACCAGTTCTCTGCCCATTTTCTCCATAGAGAAAGACATGGTGTGGTAAACAATGAAAATGCAAACGGAAACCACCACCGGAAGGCCAATACCGCCTTTTCGTATGATCGCACCCAAGGGCGCGCCAATGAAAAAGAGGACGAGTACCGCGAAAGAGAGCGAAAACTTCTTGTGCCACTCTACCCTATAACGCGCGATCACCTTGCTCCGCCAATGGAATTCCTCCGACAACTGGTCCAGATAGGCCCTTTGCGTCTTGGCCAATCGAAGCGCATGCTCCAAGGCACGGTGCTTCATGGCTGGCGAGAGATGAGCGATCACAACTCCGTCTTCCTCTATGCGATCGCCCTCGAGATCCACGGTGGATTCAAAACCGTATTTGGAACGAAAGCTCCGGTCCACAGATTCCTTCCGCTCAGTCAGGATCACACCCAAGGAATCCGATGCCACGGTCAACTGATCGATATTGAGCATCTGAAAACTCTTCTGGCGCACCTGACGCAGGTCTCCTGACTGGAAAGAAGAAAGGTCGAATCGTATGCACGCCCGGTCAAAGGAGGAGCGAATGAAGGGATGTCGGATGCGGTCTTTTCGGTTGCCCGGGATCACCTCTTCATAGGAGGTGCCTTCTTCAAGATCGATCAGCAGGAAGCGCTCGTCGGGCGTCAGATCCATGGCCCCACGCTTGGCAGCTATTACTTTTCGCTTGCCCTCCACCGAGGTATGATCGTAGATGTAGACCTCGCGCAACAGCTTGCGGTCCGGACCATACTTCTCTCCGATCTTGATGCTGAAGCCCTCGATGCCTCCATAAAAAACACCTGCGCGAATGTTCAGGGCCGGCTTTTTGGTGGAGATGTTCCGCAGCAAGGTCTCGCCCTTGAGATTGGCCACGGGCATCACATAGTTCGAAAAGAGGAAGGCCGAGCCGCAGATGAAGAGCATCAGAAAGATCAGCGGACGCATGACCCGAACCAAACCCACTCCGGACGACTTTAGAGCGGCCAGTTCATTGTGCTCACCGAGATTTCCAAACGTCATCAGGCTGGACAACAGCACAGAGATGGGAAGTGCCAAAGGCACCAGGCTGGCGGATGTGTAAAAGAGCAGCTCGATCAGGTAGTACCACTCCACTCCTTTGCCCACCAGATCGTCTATATACTTCCATAGGAACTGCATGAGCAAGAAGAAGATCATCACCAGGAAGGTCGCGCAAAAAGGACCGATGAATGAACGGATGATATATCGGTGCAGGACGCTCAATCCCTTGGTATGTAGTAATCGGGGAAGCGTTCAGCAGAGAATTCCAGTGTAGATGCATCCAGGGGTGTGCTGGCATCGTACCGAGCGACTTCCATCTTCATTCGCTCGCCCGAACGCATCCATTGTTCAACGGAATGAAGCCGCTTGTCAGGAAGACGGATCCCAACAATCACCCTTCTGATGACCTCCGACGTATGCGGAGTGAGAACAACGAACTGCACCTTCCCGCCATCTGCATTCTCCCGGCCTCCGAGGCGAAAAGAATAGCCTTTGTCATAGGAATCGAGGATCTTCA
>RFXV01000039.1 GCA_009921445.1 Flavobacteriia bacterium | reverse complement strand
GAGCAGTCGAAGGCGTTGCTTCATACCGCTGGAAAATCCTTTGATGGGTCTGTTGACAGCATGACCCAGACCACTTCGCTCAATGAGTTGCTGCCTGCTCATACCGTCCAAAAGACCACGCTGATCCTCCTGCAGACGAAGCACCTCCGCCATGCTTAACTCTTCGGGGAGTTCCATATAAGGCGCCGCATAGCTCCAGAGGCTGCTCCACTTGCCCGAATGGATCGGCTCTTCATCCGATCCCAACCAAACGACCCGACCCTTGCGCGGGCGGATCAATCCGGACAAGCAGCGAAGAACAGTGGTTTTTCCGGAACCATTGCCTCCTGTAATGGCCCATGATTCGCCGTGCTGAATGACGAGCGAGAGCCTACTCAGAACGTCCTCACCCCCGAAGGAATGCGTTACCTCCTGAAGTTCAACCCGCATTTTTGGTCAGGGTGAACCCTTTCATGATGCCCCGCTTCGAATTTCTCAGGAATTGAAGAATGTTGTCCCGCTCTTTGGTCGCTTCGATCTCCGTCTCGATGATCTCCATGGCCTGAGTGGTGTTGTAGTGCTTTTGGAAGATGATGCGGTAGATCTCTTGCAGCTGATTGATCACACCTGCGTCGATGCCTCTTCTGCGGAGTCCGATCGAGTTCACGCCGACAAAGCTGATGGGCTCCTTTGCCGCCTTTACATAAGGTGGAATGTCCTTTCGCACGAGCGAACCGCCTCCGATCATGGCATGCGCTCCGATGTGGATGAACTGGTGAACGGCACTCAAGCCGCCCAATATTGCCCAATCATCGATCTCCACGTGCCCGCCAAGCGCTACGCCATTGACCAGGATCACATGATCGCCCAGGACACAGTCGTGCGCCACATGCGCGTAGGCCATGATCAAGCAATTGGTTCCGAGCTTGGTGTGGCCAAGGGCATTGGTCCCTCTGTTGATGGTCGCGCACTCGCGAATGGTGCAGCCGTCGCCAATAATGGCCAAACTGTCTTCTCCCTCGAATTTTAGATCCTGAGGGATGGAACTGATCACGGCTCCGGGAAAAATGCGAACATTCTTTCCGATGCGCGCACCTTCCATGATGGTTACATTACTGCCTATCCACGTGCCCGAACCGATCTCCACATTCTTATGGATGGTGGTAAAGGGTTCGATCACCACGTTGTTGGCGATCTTGGCGGAAGGATGTACGTAGGCGAGGGGTTGATTCATCTTATTTGACTTTGGCGATCTGGGCCATCAGTTCGGCTTCGGCCACCAGTTTCTTGCCTACAAAGGCCTGGCCCTTCATGCTGATAATGCCCCGTCTCATGGGTTCGATCATCCGCAACACGAAGATCAATGTGTCTCCGGGCAGTACTTTTTGCTTGAAGCGAACGCCGTCGATCTTCAGGAAATAGGTGAGGTAGTTCTCCGGATCGGGCACCAAACTCAAGGCAAGGATGCCACCCACCTGAGCCATGGCCTCCACCTGAAGGACACCGGGCATCACAGGAGCACCTGGAAAATGACCCACGAAGAACTGCTCGTTCATGGTGACATTCTTCATGCCGACCACATGCGTTTCGCTCATTTCCAAAACCTTATCGACCAAGAGGAAGGGTGGCCTGTGCGGGAGCATATCCATCACCGCATTGATGTCCATCTGAGGACGGGCATTGGGATCGTAGGCTGGCGCTCCCTTCTTGACCTCTTTCTTCAGCTTGTCGAACAGCATCCGGGCAAACTGCGAATTGCCTTTGTGGCCCGGTCTGCGGGCAAATATCCTTCCTTTGATGGGCCGACCCACCAGGGCCAGATCACCGATGACATCCAAGAGTTTGTGCCGTGCCGCCTCATTGGGATAGTGCAGCTCCAAATTGTCCAGTATGCCGTTGGGGCGCACATTCACCTGCTCCTTGTTGAAGGCCTTCTGCAGTTTCTGCATGGTATCTGCACCCGGGTCCTTGTCCACATAGACAATGGCATTGCTCAGATCTCCACCCTTGATCATGCCGTTGTCGAGCAAATATTCCAGTTCATGGAGAAAGCTGAAGGTGCGCGATCTGGAAAAGTGTTCATTGAACTGATCGATCGAACTCATGGTGGCATTCTGGCTGCCGAGTACATCGGTGCCGTAGTCGACCATGACCGATACCGAAAATCCATCGTACGGCATGGCGATCATCTCGACATCCTTTTCGGGATCTGAATAATGCGTCACCTCGTTGATGACCAAATACTCCCTTGTCGCCTCCTGCTCCTCTACCCCTGCCTCCTTCAAGGCTTCGCAGAAATAATGAGCGCTGCCATCCATGATGGGCGGTTCTGCAGCGTCCAGCTCCACCACGCAGTTATCGATCTCTGCGCCCACCAGAGCAGCCAATACATGCTCCACAGTATGCACCTCCGCCGAGCCTTTTGCTATACTGGTTCCCCGCTCAGTTCCCGTCACATTGGCGGCAATGGCCTCCACTTCCGGAGATCCTTCCAGGTCGACCCTGCGAAATACAAAGCCCTTTGATCCTTCTGCCGGACAGAACCGCAAACACACCTCAGCTCCGGTATGTAAGCCAACTCCTTTGAGTTCTACGGATCTGGAAATGGTTCTTTGTCTGCTCATTCTCCCTTCTTTTTTTTCTTGCGGCCCTGCGGACCCAATAGCTTGTGCAATTTCCGAAAATAGATGTAGGCCTTCTTGTATTCCATGAAATCGAAAGCCGGACTTCCCATGACCACCTTCTCATCCGCCAGATCCGACTGTATACCGCTCTGAGCAGCGATCTTGACGCGGTCCCCGATCTTGATGTGACCGGCAATGCCCACCTGACCACCGATCATGCAATAGGCGCCGATGGACGTACTTCCCGCGATGCCTGTCTGTGCAGCGATCACGGTATGCGCACCGATCTCTACATTGTGGGCCACCTGGATCAGGTTGTCCAGTTTGACGCCCTTTCGAATGATCGTGCTGCCCAATGTGGCCCGGTCGATCGTCGTATTCGCACCGATCTCGACATGATCTTCAATGACCACATTCCCGATCTGTGCAACCTTTTCGTATTTCTCTGAATTTGGAGCAAAACCAAATCCATCTCCGCCAATGACCACTCCTGAGTGCAGGGTCACCTGATCGCCTATGACCGAATCGCTCAGGATACGTACGCCGGGATGGATCAGCACTCCTTTACCTATGCGCACCCGATCGCCGATAAAGGCCTGCGGATAGACCTTGCTGCCTGCACCAATGACCGAAGCCGAACCCACATGTGAAAATTCACCGATGTACACATCGTCCCCAATTTCCGCCGAGCCACCGATGAACGCCTGCTGAGAGATGCCCTTTTTATCGTGCTTGATCTGATCGTAGAGTTCGAGCAAGCGGGCGAAGGCCGAATAGGCATCCGGCACCCGGATCATCGTTGCCGCAACGGGGCGCTCAGCTGCGAACGAATCGTTGACGATGACCACGGAGGCCTTCGTCTCATAGATGAAAGGGGTGTACTGGGGGTTGGCCAGAAAACTCAGGCTTCCGGGAGTCCCTTCTTCGATCTTGGAAAGCCGACTGACGGAAACCTGTTCATCGCCCTCAACGCTTCCCTCCAACATGCCTGCGATCTGTGCCGCCGTAAATTCCATGGAGCTGCTTGGGTTGGCTCAAAATTAGCAAAAAGGACCCTCAGCCCTCGCGTACTTCTTTTGGGTAGCAGATAAAGTGACGGGTCACGCTTTTGCTCAAAGCCTGAATGTTGAGCTGGTCTGCTGCCTGAGCTATATCGAGTGTGCGACCATCCTTGTACAGCAAAGAGATACGGTCTTTTCGCGGATCGTAGGCGTGGTTGTCGATATGGTCGCTGAAAACAAGGTATTTCTCTTCTCCCTGACCAAATCCAAATCGCTTGCGCACCTTCTCCCGTATCTGCTCCTCGCGGAATGCGTCGACCGGATGGTCGAATACCTCAATGGCCAGCAGGCGCCGATCGATGAGGCGATGCGACAATTCACTGAGCAGTTCGTCGTCGTGGTGGCACCATTCTTTGATGCTGCCGAGGATGTCGTAGTCGTCCAGCCGGCTGAACCGATACAACCACTGCGGATCGGCTTGAAAATCCGATCGCTCAACGGCTTGACCGAGGAAGGCAAGCAGCGAGCTGCTCCCGTGGATCCGGACACCATTCGCGTGAAGTTCCCGCGCTCTTTTGAGGATCATCATCAGAAGGAACTCCGCTGATAGAACGGTCTTGTGCAAATACACCTGCCAATACATCAATCGACGGGCGATGATGAATTTCTCCACTGAGTAGATGCCCTTGGCATCGACAACAAGCTCATCGTCCTTTACATTGAGCATGGTCAAAAGACGCTCGGCGTTGATCCGCCCTTCGGAAACGCCGGTGTAGAAGCTGTCCCGGCGCAGATAATCCAAGCGGTCCATATCGAGTTGGGAAGAGATCAGTTGATGCAGGAATTTCCTTTTGTAATTGCCCTTGAAGATCTCGATCGCCAGATCGAGTTGTCCGTCAAATTGACGGTTCAACTCCTCCATGAACATCAAGCTGATGGACTCGTGCGGGATGTTTCGGGTAATGCTGTTCTCGAGTGCGTGAGAGAACGGACCGTGCCCAATGTCGTGGAGCAGAATGCCCACGCAGACAGCCAACTCTTCTTCTTCCGATATCT
Source organism: Flavobacteriia bacterium (assembly GCA_009921445.1). GTDB lineage: Bacteria > Bacteroidota > Bacteroidia > Flavobacteriales > Schleiferiaceae > RFXV01. The sequence goes on along the minus strand of RFXV01000039.1, from coordinate 8,418 downwards.
CATGTCCTTTTCGCCGGAGCACACCAAGGGCTTCCATCATCAGATACATCGCACCCAAGGCATGATGGAAGCGGGTATGGTAAGCGCCTGGGTAGACCAGATAGGATAAACCCAATTGACTGATCCGCCTAAGCCTCTGAAAGAAAGGATGTTCAATAAGATCGAAGATCAGGGGATGCGGAATTGTAATGAAACCGTATACCGGATCGTTCAAGATCTTGTGGACATTTGTCTTCACCATGAAATCAATAGGCCGCTAAGGTCGGACGTAAATTAAAATATGGAACCTACACGCATTCTCTGGGTGGATGATGAGATCGAACTGCTCAAACCCCACCTGATCTTCCTTCGCGAAAAGAACTATACAGTCGATACAGTGCACAACGGGCACGATGCGCTGGATCAGGTACGCAGCGAATCCTACGACCTGGTCTTTTTGGATGAGAACATGCCCGGTATGGACGGTCTGGAAACCCTGAAAGAGATCAAGGAGATACGTTCCGGACTGCCCGTGGTGATGGTCACCAAGAGCGAGGAAGAACACATCATGGAGGAAGCCATCGGCGGACAGATCGCGGATTACCTGATCAAACCTGTCAATCCGAACCAGCTCCTGCTCAGCCTGAAGAAGAATCTGGACAAGCGCAGGCTGGTCAATGAAAAGACCAATATGGACTACCAGCAGGCCTTTCGAAAGATCGGAATGGAGCTCAACGAGGTACGCGACTGGGCAGGCTGGGTGGATCTATACCAAAAATTGGTCTATTGGGAGATCGCGCTGGAACAGACCGAAGACCGAAACATGGAGGAGATCCTTCAGATGCAAAAAAGAGAAGCCAATGATCTCTTCTCCCGCTATGTGGATAACGCCTACCTGGATTGGATGGAGGGCGAAGATGCGCCGCTGATGTCCCACGACCTCTTCTCCGAAAAAGTATTCCCGGCGCTCGATGACCAGCGCAGCACCTTCGTGCTCTTATTGGACAACCTGCGCTACGATCAGTGGAAGGTCATCCAGCCTGAATTGATGAAGTATTTCCGTCTGTCGGAGGAAAGCATGTTCAGCAGCATATTGCCCACTGCCACTCAGTACGCGCGAAACGCCATGTTCGCAGGCCTGATGCCGGACGAGATAAAAAGGCGCTATCCCGACCGCTGGAAAGACGAGAACGACGAGGAAAGCAAGAACCAATTCGAGGAATTTTTCCTGCGTGAGCAACTCGACCGCCATGGCTTCAAGGACATCCGATTTTCTTACCACAAGGTGGTTCAGCAGGCGTATGGAAAAAAACTGGTCGATCAGGTAAAAAACATGGCGCAGAATCCACTGAATGTGATCGTCTACAATTTCGTGGACATGCTCAGCCATGCCAAGACCGAAATGGACATGATCAAACAGCTGGCAGCCGACGACAAGGCATACAGAAGCCTGACACTGAGTTGGTTCAAAAATTCACCGCTCGCAGAAATGGTCCGGCTGATCGCCGAAGAGAAAGGACAACTCATCGTGACCACCGATCATGGCACCATCAATGTGACCCAACCGAGCAAACTGGTGGGCGAAAGAAGCCTGAACAGCAACCTGCGCTATAAGGTGGGTCGGAACATGTCCTTTCAGGAAAAGGATGTTCTGGTCGCCCACGATCCTTCGGCACTTCACCTGCCGGTGCAATCGCGCAGTCAGTTCTATGTCTTCGCCCGAGACGATCACTTCTTTGCCTACCCCAACCGCTACAATCACTACGTGCAGTATTACCGAAACACCTTTCAGCACGGAGGGATCTCACTCGAAGAAATGATCATTCCCTTTGCCCTGATGGAATCGCGTTGAGCCCCTCTATATTTGCTGACCAAATACAGCGATATGGCCTCTACATCAGACATTCGAAACGGCATGTGCATCGACATGAACGGCGACCCCTACCAGGTAATGGAATTCCTCCATGTGAAGCCGGGCAAAGGTGCTGCCTTCGTTCGGACCAAACTGCGCAATCTGAATAACGGCCGTGTTTTGGAAAACACTTTTCCTGCGGGGTCAAAACTGACAGAGGTGCGGATCGAGACCCGCGAGTACCAATACCTCTATACCGACGGAGAAGCCTTCCACTTCATGAACAACGACGACTACAACCAGGTGGAGATCCAGAAAGACCTGATCAATGCACCCAACTTTTTGAAAGAAGGAATGAACTGCAAGGTCATGTTCCATGCGGACGAAGACCGCCCGCTTTCGGTCGAACTCCCGCTGACCTACACCTACGAGATCACCTACACAGAACCTGGGATCAAGGGAAATACGGCCACCAATACACTGAAGCCGGCCACGATCGACACGGGTGCAGAAATCCGGGTGCCGCTCTTCATTGAAAATGGAGAGAAGATCGTCGTCAATATCGAAGACAAGACCTACCGCGAGCGTTCGAAGGACTGACGCTTGAAGTTTCCGCGCCCACATACGCTCAAAGAGATCGCTCAGATCCTCGGCTGCACCTACAGCGGCCCGGACGATTTCCCTGTATTGGGCATGAATGAGATCCACCGTGTGAAAGCCGGCGACATCGTCTTTGTCGATCACCCCAAATACTACGACAAGGCCCTGCAATCGGCGGCCACCGTAGTGCTGATCAATCAAAAGGTCGAAGTGCCCGAAGGCAAAGCACTTTTATTCTCCGAAGACCCATTCCGTGACTTCAATGAACTTTCCAGGCGCTTTGCGCCCCATCAAGCGCTTCAAGAGGGCATCCATACGAGCGCCTCGATCGGAGCCAACAGCCTGATCGAATTCGGAGCTGTGATCGGAGAAGATGTCGTGATCGGTGCAGATTGCCGCATCGGCAGTCATGTGGTGATCCACGCCGGGGCACATATCGCAGACCGCGTGGTCATCCAGGCCCACAGCGTCATTGGTTCGGACGCCTTCTACTACAAGAAAAGGCCGGAAGGCTTTGACCGCCTGTTGAGCACGGGTAAAGTGGAGATCGAGAACGATGTGGAGATCGGAGCGTCCTGCACCATTGATCGGGGCGTGAGTGCAACAACCCGCATTGGTTCAGGAACTAAGATCGACAACCAGGTACACATCGGACACGATACAGTGATCGGCCGGAATGTATTGCTGGCCGCCCAGGTGGGCATCGCGGGCTGTGCGGTCTTGGAAGACGAAGTGACGCTTTGGGGACAGGTCGGTGTGAACAGCAGTGTGCGTATCGGTGAAAAGGCGGTGATCCTCGGACAGGCCGGAGTCACCAAGTCGTTGGAAGGAAACAAAACCTATTTCGGCACACCCTCAGAAGACGCCCGGCGAAAATTCCGGGAATTGGCCGCCCTACGGAATCTGCCCACTGCCTCCGAGCAGATCTAAGATTGTCCTCAGACACGTATTCCCAAAAGGGCAAGCGACCTCAACAACATCTGTTTCCAACCACTTTGGCCCCGGTCATACAAGTGAACTGCCCGATCCAGTTGGCCTTCTTTGTGGAGCGCCCGTGCCGCCTCGTAGTGTTTGCGTTCCCGGGCAGATTGGAAAAGTTGTTCCGCCAGAAGTCCTTCCTCGTGCAGATCGACCAACACGCGGTCCACATGGCCCAAATGTTCGTCCAGTCGGCTGCTCATACCGCCTGACCGGTAGTGCCCCAGGAATTCATCCACTGAGACAAAACGCTTTCCCCTGGACAAAAGACGGATCCACAGATGCAGATCTTCTGCTCCGTGATGCGCTCTGTCTTCAGAAAAACCACCCACCTCCTGAAAAACGGCCGTTCGGATCAGGCTGGCGGATGGGATGGGCGCATGGCCTCGCAGTAAAACATCTTCCATCTGCTGGACGGAGGTTGCCCTTCGATTCCATCCCCCTCCTTGGGCGCGCATCGAATGGTGGACCACATCCATATCACCTCCCTTCAGCACCTCATGCATGCGCTCCAGCTTGTCGGCCGACCAGATATCGTCTGCATCGAGCAAAGCGATCCACTCTCCCCGAACCTGTTGAATGCCCGCATTCCTTGCGGCACCCAAGCCCCTGTTCTCCTGACGAATGATGTGCATGGGAAATGAGGCACCGTCCATGAGCTCCTTGGCTCTCTGGGCACTGTCATCCGAACTTCCGTCGTCCACAAGGAGGACTTCCATGGGCGGCAGACTTTGTTCACGCACACTGCGCAGTGAGGCCTGCAGAAATGAACTGCAATTCAGACAGGGTATCAGAACAGAGATCTGTGTGCTCATTCGTGCTCGAAATACTTGCCGGGAAACAAGGCCTTCCGGATCTTCTTGAGTGCCGGCTTGATCTTGAGCCAATCGAGCAATTGGATCAGGCTGCTCAGTACAGCTGTGTACACGATCCGGGCCAGGAGGTACGAACGTTCTTTTCGGAAACGCCGGTACAGCGTCCCATTGTCTTTCAGGTATCGGAGATTCCTTTCCTGACGGAACAAACTGCCGATCCACCAATTCGAATAGTTGTGGAAGGCGCGTTTCCTCTTTTCTGCTTCCGGGGAACAATGTGCATCGATGAAAGCGACGATGTCCAATATCTCGAAATAGGCCCGCGCATTGGCGTTGGCCCGCTGACGCTGGGTCTTCTGATGCTTTCTGAACCGGTTCAGGGGCTCGGCAGAATAAGCGATGTCCCCATGCTGCAGCAGCTTGCAGTAGAATAACCAATCGCCGTTGAGCTTCCAGTCCAGCGGAGGGCCTCCACAACGCTCAAAAGCCTCTTTCTGTATGAGCGTGGCACTGGCGTTGGGAATGCTGTTGTGAAGAAGCATATAGTTTCGGCACTCCTCTTTCCCGTCGCCGACGAAATCCGCGTCCCACCGATCGGTCTTGTAGACGAATCGGTAGTTTTCCCCGAAGCTGTACAGTTCTTCACTCCGCTCATTCACGAATATGGACTGACAGAATGAAATGACCGCCTTTGGATGCTCGGTCATCATCTCCACATTCCGCTTCAGGAGTCCTGGAAGGGCTATGTCATCGCTCTCTGCGATCCACAAATACTTCCCTTGGGCCATGGAGGCACCTTTCATCCACTGCTTGAAGGGGCTCCCGCTGTTTTCTTCATTGAGGACCAAGCGGGTTCCCGGTCGCTTGGACGCATACTCTTCGAGGATCCTAACGCTGCCATCGGAGGAGCAGTCGTCCATGAGTATCAATTCAAAATCCTGGAATTCCTGATCGAAAATGGAATCCAGGCGTTCGCGCAGGAAATCTTCGTGCTGGTAATTGGGCACGATCACAGAAACCAAGGGAGCCTTCACAGATAGCCGTATTTTTTCATCATCGGGCTTTTCAGGGCCGCTTTTTCCAGTTCTGCTGGGATCTCATGAAAGCTGGCCGGCCCGGTCGGGTCGATGCGCACCGGCTCTCCAATGGCCCGCTGCAGTTTTTTGACCGCGTCGCTCCGCGCCTCGGAAAGGTCCACGTATTCCAGATCCACCAGCTGGATGCCCTTTCCTCGCCAAATTTCCATCTGTTCCATATAGCGCTCCCAAAGGGACAGACCAAAAACGGGGTCTTTCAACCGCGGATCGTGTACTTCACCAGACCGCTCATTCCTTCTGAGCAAACTCATGGCCACCTGCCGTCCGTCCCTGTGAATATGCAGCAACTGGGCTTTGGGGAAACGCCTCAGCCAATAGCCCAGGGTAAAGGTGTTCCTCGGGTCCTTCCACCCCCAGGGATGGTTGTGCAGCCAGCGACGGTACAAGGCACTTTCGATGCCCAGCTTGAAATGCTCCCGATACAGGTTGAGATCATCCGGGAAATTCTGCCCACTTTCCTCCACAGGCAGCGGATCGATCCACGAAGCTCCATGCTCCTTCAAAAGCATCTGATTGATCTTCAAGAAGCGCAGCGCCTCTGCATTGTGTTCCTGGAACAGGCCCATGAACACCCCGGAACGATTGACGATGCGCGAAAGCATACTGCTGCCCGAACGGTGCATTCCCAGGATGATGAACGGCCTGCAGAGCTGATCCCGGAACCTCATTCCTTCACCGATTTCCATTGGACCGAATGGCGCATGCCGCTCTTGCGATGGGTCCATGCATCCTTGCCCGTCTCCACATCGAACCGCAGGGCACTCTCCACCCTATCGGCAGGACGACCGTCGAGCAGAAGACGCGCGGTGGCCCAATACGATCCTGCATAAAGTGGGCAACAGGGCAACTCCATTTGAACCGAAAAAGGGCCTTTTTCTGGCGGGAGCGGAAAATCCTGTCCGCTGTCCAGACTGCCGGTGAACCGTTCATTCTGATCATAGAAATTCAACTGCACCCGAAGTGCAGCGCGGTCCTCGGCTGAGGCCTCGCCATCGATCTTCATACGCAAGCGAAAGGGTTCATCCGTTCGGATGGAATCCAAGGTCTTTCCATCCAAGCCGATCAGATCCAGCTCCTGAAGCCGCAGGGCACCACTTCCTCTCCGATCGGTTCGCTCTGCGACCGTCTGTTCTGAGGCTTGGTGGAGCATGTGGCGTCTGTAGGCGGTGGCCACCTCTTCAGTCGGACCGATCATCTGCTGACGGCCCTTCTCGATCCAAAGCGCCTGATCGCAGAGTTTGAGAAGATTCTCCAGTTGATGGCTCACCAATAGGACCGTTCGGCCGCTTTGACTGAGCGCCTCCATCTTTTTAAGGCACTTCTGCTGAAAAGCCAGATCACCAACCGCCAGAACCTCATCCACCAACATGATCTCTGCACGCAAATGAGCAGCTACGGCAAAAGCCAAACGCACATACATGCCGCTCGAATAATTCTTAACCGGTTGATCCAGAAAGTCTTCCACTCCACTGAAGGCGACGATCTCATCCAAACGCTCCTGAACCTCTCTTCGGTTCATTCCCAAAAGACTGCCGTTCAGATAGACATTGTCCCGACCACTCAGGTCCGGATGAAAGCCCGTACCTACCTCCAAGAGCGGCGCCACGCGACCGTTCAAACGGATCTGCCCCCGGCTGGGCAGGGTGACGCGGGAAAAGATCTTGAGCAAGGTGGATTTACCGGATCCGTTGCTGCCCACAATTCCCAGCGTCTTTCCCTCTTCGAGACTGAAGTCGAGTCCATCGAGGGCGGTAAAGGATTCGGTCTCCGGCCTTCGAAAAAGTTCTTTGAAAAAGAAATCCGAGCGACGGCCCGCCTTTGGGTAGTCCTTACCCAATCCCTTCACCTCTATCGCATTTCTATTGGCCATCAGAGTCCTTCGGTCCATTTTCGTTCTTCCCTGGCGAATTTCCGCGCACCGCTCACGGCCAGGAGCAAGGCCACCGCAGCACTCCACAACACCCGGGAGTGCAGCTCAAATCCATCGAACAACAGATAGCGGAAAAGATCGATGCAACCGGCCATGGGATTCAGATAGAGCAAGACCTTTCCCCATTCGGGAAGGTACTGACCCAAAAGGCCAAAAGGATAGGCCACTGGACTCAGAAAGAAGAGCATCTGAAAGGTATACGGGGCAAGTTGCTGGATGTCGCGGTATCCACCGCCCAAAGCTGAAAACCAGGCCACCGTGCCGAAGACAAAGAACAGCAGCAGTGGAAAGAAAAGGGGGACAGATAGCGCGCGTATGCTCAAGCTGCCCGAAACCGCTCCGTAAATGAGGGTCATCAGCAGGGCAATGCAGAATTCGGGGAGCAGACCGATGAGCTTGGAAAGCGGCAGAATGGCCTTCGGGAAATAGACCTTGCGCATCATGGCCTGATACTGAGGGATGAGCTGCACGCTTTGAAGCGAAGCAGAGGAAAAGAATGTCCATCCCATCCATCCGCTGAGCACGAACAGCGGGTAAGGAATCGGGGCATTGCCGCGCTGCACCAAAAGTCCAAAGACCAGGGTCAGCAGAGAGGCTGTGATCAGCGGCTGAAGGATCATCCAAAGAAACCCGAGCCGGGTCTGACCGAAGCGAACTTTCCAGTCGCGAAGGACGAAGGAACGCAGGAGGTCCGCGTACGGGCGGATCTTCTGCCAACTGAAGGACGAAGAATGATCGTTCGCGTCGATGACGATATGTGCGCTCGGTTCGGTTTTCACGTGCAGACATCAAAAATGCTTTATTTTCCGCTGAAACTGATCAGATGTCCAAAAGCATGAACAAATCCAACGGAACGACCTCTCTTATTTTGCTGGTCGGCATGGCGATACTGCCCCTCTGTGTTTGGAATCAAGCCCTTGATGCTGGACTGAATTCCAGGCAGTTATGCCTGGGAATTTGGACATTTGTACTGATCACTGAGCTCTTTATCACCCAGCGCCAAAAACTCGCCGACAGCCGTCTTCCACTGATCGGTATCACGGCCATGGTCTGGTGGATATGGGGATGGGTACCGCACTTCTCTGCCATCTCAGAGCCTGACAGCCTGAATGTCCAACTCAGGAATGGAAGCCTGGTGGGTCTTTTCCTTCTTTGTCTGATCGGCCT
>RFXV01000038.1 GCA_009921445.1 Flavobacteriia bacterium | reverse complement strand
ACCAGGGCGTCTTCATTGTCCGGATCGAGGGTCAGTGCCCGTTCATAGGCCCAGACAGCCTCGCCCAGTTCTCCGGTCTTGAAAAAGGCATTGCCCATGTTGAAGTACAGCTCGGCACTTTCCCAGCCTTCTTCGTAGAGTGCCTGATAGCCCTCAGAGGCGCCCAGAAAGTCTTCGGCCCTGTAGCGTTCGTTGGCTGCATCGAAGGCCTCTTGCTGGCCAAACAGGCCACCACTAAGCAATAGCAGAAGAAAGCAAAGGCACTTGTTCATCTCCATTGTTTTTCCAGTTCCTCAAGCGCGGAAAGCAATTCTTCAGAGCGCGCGCCAATGTCCGTTCCGCCCGGAGCGAATCTTCCGCCGAGAAGACTTGTATACAAGGCAATGAGCCGATCCACTGTTGCCCCCTCGATGTTCTTTTCGAGCAGCAATTTGCTCCATCGTTCGGCATTCATTTCCGAACGACCGATGCCCAGCTTTTCGAACAGATAGTCTTCCATAAGCGCATGCAGCCGGTCGGAATGTTCCTCTTCTGGGTTTTTGCCCAGCGATCGGATGCCGCGCTGAACCTTTCGGAAGGCCTTGCTCGCCCGGATCTCTGCACGGTTCTGGAACCGTTGTTTCTGCCTGCTGAACAGCAGTTGAGCCATGGCCACGAGCAAAAAGGGGAGCACACCCAGCGCCCACCAAAGAACCGATCCCGAGTCGCCAAGACGCCTCCAGCGGACATTTCCAAGATCGATGAAGCGGATGTCCTGATCGAGCAGGGTCAGCGATTGTTTGCTGCTGCCTGCAGAGGGAAGCGGTGTTCGGAGCTGCCCGGCTGCTGGTGCCTCCTGCCCGCCCGATACCTTGAGTTCAAAAGGCCCCTGGACGATCTCTACATAGTCTTTCTTCTGTGTATCGAAATAGGAGAAGCGCACGGCCGGGATCCGGTAGGTGCCCCGATAGCGGGGGATCAGCAGATGTTCCGAACGGATGCTTCCCGTTTGCCCGCCACTGGTGTTGCGGATGGACTGTTTCTGCTCAGGATCGAAGGCTTCGAATTCGGTAGGGAACCTGGGCTCGGGCAGATTCAACAATCCGATGTTCCCTGTTCCACTGAGCTGGGTGTTCAGCGTCACCGAGCCATCCGCCTCCACTTCCTCTCGACTCAGATCCATTTGGAAGCGGAACTGACCCACCGCTCCATTGAAGGAAGCGGGTCTGTTTTCCTGGGGCAGTGATCGAACCTCGAGTTTTGGTGCAGAGAGCATGACCCGCTGACGGATCAACTCCATCTGTCTGCGTCCAAAGATGTCGCGCCGTTTCGAGGGCAGGTAGGTTGGGATCATCACCAGGGCCTGCCCGCTGATGGATGCCGAGCTGAGCTGTGGGACCAGCAGCTGACGCTTGAAGATGTAGGTGTCGTAGCTCTTCCCATCGATCACCTCCTTGCCCTTTTGTTCGTTTTCCGGCACCTCGAGGTCTTGCTTGTAGAATCCCTGGATGTCGAGGTCTTCCTGCTGCTGCGGCATTTCTGCGTCGTTGTAGTACAGGATGTATTCCAAGACCAGAGGTTCGCCCACATAGACCTTCCGCTTAGAGGCACGGATCTTCATGAAGCTGTTCCGTGCGGCACGCGCTCTCGGGTCGTTCTGATCGGTGGGCGGAGCAGCCGACTTACTGACCTCAAAGCGCAGCGGTTTGCTCTCGATCCATTTTCCCTTGCTGCGGATGCGTGCGGCACCGAGGATGAGTGTGCCCATTTTTCTTGGACGCAGCAGATAATCGTATTTCTGTTCCTGGCTCATGCGCCCGTTCACAATGGAGGTCTGGAACGATCGGTTAGGCCCGGAAAGCACCGCCCAGTCTCCGCCCATTTCGGGAGGCTCAAAGCGATCGCCTTTTCCCTGGAAACGAAAGCTCACTCGCACCTCTTCTCCCAGCCCGAGGCGATAGCGGTCTGCCTCTGCCATCAGGATGTCCTGTCCGTATGCAGGAGCCAAAAGGGCCATCAGCCCGATCGCGATCCAATGCTTCACCAGTCCTTTTCGCTTTTGATCTCCGCCTTCGGCGCATTCTCTCGCATCAGCTTCTTCTGCAGTTCTTCCTCTTGTTTTTCCAGCGCTTCGAGCAAGCGCAAGGCTTCTTCTTTATCGATCTTGCCGCCTTCCTGCTCCTGATTTTCATCAGGATCTGCCTGAGGCATTTCTTCCTCCCCAGCCTGCTGTTCCTGCTCTTCGGACGAATCGTCCTCCTCTTCTTGCGGCTGAGGCTGCGCTTGTTCTTGCTTGTTCTCTTCCTGTTCCTCTTTTTCCTGCTTTTCTCCTTCTTGCTGCTCTTGTTGAGGAGGGGGTGGCTCTTGGATCCTTCGGATGGCCTGCGCCATATTGTAGCGCGCCTCTTCGTTTTCGGGATCCAGCTTCAGGGATTCGCCATAGGCTTTGGCTGCTTCCGGATAATTTTTCATCTGATAATGTGCGTTGCCCAGGTTCTGCAGGCTCTTGCTTTGCTGCTGAGGGTCGCTTTGTTTTCCATAACTCTTCTCAAAGGCTTCGATGGCTTCCTCATAGCGCTCCTGTCGGTAGAGGGCGTCACCCAGGTTGAAGGCCGCTTTTGCCGAACTCGGATCATCTGCAGCACTCTTGCGGTAGGCTTCTTCTGCCTGGGTGTAGTTCGAGTCTGTGTAGGCCGAATTGCCCGCCCGCAATTGCTCGGCGTACTGGCTCTGTGCCTTTAGGAGCAGCGGAGCAAAAAAGATCAGTGCAACCAGCGATCTAACCATTGGGTCTTTTTTTCCATGATGAGGCTGTCCAGAAGCAGAAGGAAGAGCGCAAGGCCGCAAAACCAGTAGAACTGGTCCTCGTAATCGGTGAACAGGCTGCTCTCATATTCGCTGCGTTCCATTCGGCTGAATTCCTCCAATAGGGCCTCGATCGCCGGACGGGTATCCTGCCCCGAAAGGTACTTTCCGTCTGTTTGACGGGCGAGGGTTTCGAGCTGTGCCCGGTCGAGTTTGGTGATGACCTTGTTTCCGTCCCGGTCTTCTTTATAACCGCGCGCCCGGCCGTAGGCATCTTTCACAGGAATGGGTCCGCCGCGCTCGGTGCCCATACCAATGCTGTAGATGCGGATGTCCAGTGTTCGAGCCTTTTCGATGGCCTGATCCAGTGCGCCTTCGTGGTCTTCTCCATCCGAGATCAGAATGAGTGCCCGGGCCTTGGCCCCTTCGTCCGAGAACATCCGTGCCGCGAGCTCGACAGCTTCAGAGATCGCCGTGCCCTGAGATGAGATCTGATCGGTACGGAGCCGATCGAGAAACAATTTGGCGGCGGCCAGATCGGTGGTGATGGGCAGCTGTGGGAAGGCCTCGCCCGCATAGGCGATCAAGCCCACGCGGTCTCCGCCCAATTCATCCACGCAGGCTGAAACCAGCTGCCGTGCACGGGCCAGTCGGGAGGGAGCCACGTCTTCGGCCAACATGCTCTTGGAAACGTCCACAGCGAAGATCAGATCGATGCCTTCTCTCTGCACAGACTCCATCTTGCTGCCAGTTTGCGGATTGGCGATGCCCAGCACCAAAGAAAGAAGGACCAGGGCCATGAGCACATTCTTCAGGCCGGGACGCCGGAAGGAACTTCCGGGAAAGAGCTGCTGCAGGTCGTGTCCTTCTCCGAGTCTCTTCCGCAGCTGTCTGCTCCATCTTGACCGCAAAAGCAGCAATAGTCCAAAGAGCGGCAAAGCCGTCAGCAACCAGAAATATTCCATGGCTTCTATGCGCTCCATCAATTCAGACTTCTCAGTAAGGTGTTCTTCAGCAGTACTTCCAAAAAGAGCAGACCGAAGGCCCACAACATGAACGGACGGAAGAGTTCGGTGTAGGCGTAGTAACGGAGTTCCTCCACCTCTTTTTTCTCCAGCTTGTCGATCTCCTGATAAATGGCTTGCAGGCTCTCGTTGTCTGTGGCACGGAAATACTGTCCGCCTGTTTTTTTGGCGATCTCTTGCAGCAGTTCTTCATCGATCTCCACCGGTCTTTTTTGGTACATCAAGCGGCCGCGTGCATCGATGCTCACAGGAGTAGAGGCCATGCCGTTGGTGCCCACGCCAATGGTGTAGGTCTTCAGTCCGAACGCCTCGGCCAGATCGGCAGAGGTCATTGGATCGATCGATCCGGTGTTGTTCACTCCGTCGGTGAGCAGAATGATGACACGACCATCGCCTTGTCCGTCTTTCAGTCGATTCACAGCTGTGGCCAGGCCCATGCCAATGGCCGTTCCATCCTGGATCTTTCCGTAGCTGAGTTCTTCCAGGCTGTTGAACAGCACCCGGTGGTCTGTGGTGATGGGCGCCATGGTGTAGCTCTCACCGGCATAGGCCACCAGACCGATGCGGTCGCCCACGCGGTCGCTGATGAATTGCTTGGCCACTTCCTTGGTGGCATCCAGCCGGTTGGGCCGAAGGTCTTTGGCGAGCATGCTGGCCGAAACGTCGATGGCCAGAACGATGTCGATGCCCTCCGAACTTCTTCTTTTCACATCCATCTGCTCCTCACGTGGCCGAGCAAGGGCGATCAGCAGCAGTGCAATGACGGGAATGCGCAGCAGCGGCAGATATTCGGCCAGATAGGAACGCCAGCTCCTTTGCCGCAGGAAGGGCTGGGCAACAGAAAACTGAAGGCTCGCCTTGCGTTCATTCCGGCTGTTCCACGAATGGTAGGCCAGTGGGAGCAGCAGCAAGAGCAGCCAGAGAACCTGAGGATATTGGAATTCCATCCCGATCATGAGCCTTGTTGATCGTTTTCGGACGCCTCTTCTTCGGGTTTTGGGTACGCGCTCACAAAGCCACGCACCAGTTCGATCTCCGCCTGCAAGTCCCTTCCGCTGCCGCCTCTTTTGGCGTACTTGGCAAAGTCCGAAGCTTCAAGGAAGCGCTTGAGTTCCCGTTCCTCTGTTTCGGAAAGTCCGCAGATCTGTATCGCTGCCGCTATCTCCGAACCGGTCATCTCCATGGCGTGGATCTGGAAAGCCTGGCTGAGGTAGAGGCGGAGCACATTGGTCACCGAGGTGTAATAGCCCTTGAGATCGCCTGTCCATGCCTGTTGCTCCTCCAGTGCAGAAAGCATGCTGAGTGCCAATTCACGGGGATCGATCTGCGGCATTTCGGGATCGAAATCGCCTGAATCCCTTTTCCATTTGTTCCAAAGAAGTACGACCAGCACGATCATCAGGACCATGCCCAGCGGAAGGGCGATGTACAGCGGCCAGTTGAAAGGCGCCTCGTAGGGGGCCACGATGTCTTTGAGTTCTTCCTCGCCTACAGCGGGCATATCGATGCGTACATAAGCCTCCGGAGTGCGGAGTGTATCGGTACCGATGACGGGCCCGCTGAGTTGGAGCTTATGGAAGCCCGAATCGAAACGGGTGAGTTGCATGCGCTGTACCCAGATGCCTTCCCTTTTCCAAAGCGCAGAGTCGCAGCTGCTGGACAAAACCACCCAGGCGGTGTCATCGGGCTGGGCACCAACCCCCAAAGAAGTGAATTCGGTCTCTGCAGAAAGCACCAACTCCAAGACCTGCCCGATGAGCAAGCTGTCCGAACCGATCTTCAGATCGACGGATTGGGCATTGGCCGTGAGCGATGCCAGCGCACAGAGCAAAAAGAGCTTTACAGAGAGTGCCACACGCTTCATCGTTTATTGCGTTTTTGGAAGAACTTCAAAAGCGCCGGGGCGTAGGGGTCGCCCAGTCGAATATCGATGCGGCCTGCACGGGCGGCCTGAAGGCTACGGCGGCAGTAGGCCGATTTGCCTTCCATCCATGCCTTGAATTTCTCCCGGGTCTTTTTGCGCGTGAGGTCGACCCATTGGGTGGCGCCAGTCTCCGGATCGAGGATGGGCAGTACGCCCATGGAAGGCAGTTCTTCTTCCAAAGGGTCGAGCAGATGGATGCCGATCAGGTCGTGTTTCCTTCCCGTGATGCGCAGGGCTTGTTCATAGTCTTCGTCCAGAAAATCGGAAAGCAGGAAGACGATCCCGGATCTGCGCTGAACGGCATTCAAATACTCCAGACCCTGTGCGATATCGGTGCCCGTTCCCTGAGGGCTGCACTCCAGCATTTCCCGAATGATGCGCAGTACCTGGCTGCGTCCTTTTTGCGGAGGGATGTAGCGTTCGATGCGGTCGCTGAACAGCAGCAGGCCCACTTTGTCGTTGTTCTGTAAGGCAGAGAAGGCGAGGGTGGCTCCGATCTCGGTGATGACCTCGCGGCGCATCTGTCCCTGCGATCCAAATTTCCCAGAACCGCTGATGTCCGCAACGATCATCATGCTCAGTTCGCGCTCTTCCTCGAAGACCTTCACATGGGGTTCGCGGAGCCGGGCGGTCACATTCCAGTCGATGGACCGGATGTCATCGCCATAGGTGTAGGCGCGCACTTCACTGAAGGACATGCCTTTCCCTTTGAAGGAACTGTGGTATTCCCCGGAGAAAAGGTGTCTGCTCAGCCGATTGGTCTTGATCTCGATCCGGCGAACCTTCTTTATGAGCTCCCGCGTATCCATTCAGATCAGGGCACTTCTACAGCATCGAGGATCTCACGGACCACATCTTCGGTCTTCATGTTTTCGGCCTCGGCCTCGTAGGTGAGTCCGATGCGGTGGCGCAGCACATCCGTGGCAACGGCCCGTACATCTTCTGGGATCACATAGCCTCTGTGCTGGATGAATGCGTGCACCCGGGCGGCTTTGGCCAGGTTGATGCTCGCTCTGGGCGATCCACCAAAGGCGATCAATGGCTTGAGGCGTTCGAGTCGGTAGCGGTCTGGATAGCGCGAGGCGAAGACCAGATCCAGGATGTACTGTTCGATGCGGTCATCCACATACAGCTGGTCGATCACCTGTCTGGCCTTGGCGATCTGATCGAGGCCGACCACGGGCTTCACTTCTTCCTTTTCGGTCTTGATCTGCCGGCGAACGATCTCCCGTTCCTCTTCGATCTCGGGATAGTCGATCACCGTTTTGAGCATGAAGCGGTCCATTTGCGCTTCGGGCAGCGGATAGGTGCCTTCCTGCTCCACAGGGTTCTGGGTGGCCAGCACCATGAAGGGCTGAGGAAGCGAGAAACTCTCGTCGCCCAGTGTCACCTGCTGTTCCTGCATGGCTTCCAGCAGGGCGCTCTGGACCTTGGCCGGGGCCCGGTTGATCTCGTCGGCCAGCACGAAGTTGGCGAAGACCGGCCCTTTCTTTACCTGGAAGGCGCTGTCGGCCATATTGAAGATCTGCGTGCCGATCACATCGGTGGGCAGCAGATCAGGCGTGAACTGTATGCGCGAAAAGCTCGCTTGAATGGCTTTGGAAAGGCTGGTGATGGCCAGTGTCTTGGCCAGGCCTGGTACGCCTTCGAGGAGAATGTGGCCGTTGCTCAGCAGTGCGATGAGCAGCCGGTCGAGCATGTAACGCTGCCCGACAATGCTTCGGGACATTTCCATGTACAACAGATCGACGAAGGCACTCTCCTTCTCGATGCGTTCATTGAGTTCATTTATGTTCGCGTCCATAGGGCTGGGTCGTCTATAAAATTCAAGTCCACAAATCAACCAATTCTGCCGCTAGATGGGCGTTAAGGCCTTGTTAAACGGAAAGGTTTTCAGAGGGAAAGGGCTTCCACTTTTCTCCCCGTACTCAGAAAAATGCGTTCACCAGACTGTGGCTGGATCTTCCAGCCGCCAGTGAATCGTCCAAAGGCGGGAAGGATGAACTGGTTTTTGCGCAGATAGAAGCAAGGGAGTTTGAGGCTTTGTTTGCCCTGCCCTTTGAGGAGGTAGGTCGGATGCAGATGTCCGCAGATCTCAATTTTTTCGCCGGGCGCCTCCGATGGTTCGTGGCAGAGACGGAGGCCATGGAAATCGACCTGGTCCATCAGCTCGAAGCGATCGTGCACAAAGAGATGGGCGTGTCGGTCGTGGTTGCCCTTGATCAGCTTCATCGACAAAGATTTCTGCCGGTCCAGCCACTTCTCCAAGCGATCCCACTCGCTGTTGGGCTGTGCGTGAAAGAGGTCGCCAAGAACGAAGAGTTCGCGCGGCTGGTGCCGGTCCACAAGTCGGCTGAGTTGGTCCAGTTCTTCCTGTGCCAATCGCTCGGGAACCCCAAGTCCGTTCTTTCTGAAGTGCATGGTCTTGCCAATGTGCACGTCGGCGATCATGAGCCGGTCTGCATCGAGTTGGAGGCTGAGGTCGGGATGCAGCAGCAGTTGCTGACCGCCCAGGGTGAGTGGAAAGGAGGTGCTCATGTATTCGTTCCGCTGCAGGGCATTACGACTTGCCCGCTTCTCCGCTGTTCAGTCCGAGCCAGGCATTCAAATGCAGCAACTGAACCAGGCGGTAGGTGTGGTTTTTCTTTTCGCTGAAATGCTCCTCGATCCATTGGTGGACCCAGCGCATATCCACAGCAGTGCCCAGTTTGCCCTCTGAGAAATGTGCATTCAGTTTTTCTGCACCCAGCTTTCGGATGTAGCCATCGAGTGGCGGATTGAAGCCCGCCTTTTTTCGGTGGATGATGCTGTCGGGAAGATGAGGCTCCAATATCCGGACCAGCGGCAGCTTGCGCTTTTTGCCCTGAATGAGCCGCTTGTCGGGAAGTTGCCAAACGGCTTCCGCCAATTTCTTGGTCACCAAGGGCACCCGCATTTCGATGCTGGCTTGCATACTCGACTTGTCGGCCACCAGGAAGTTATGGGAGAGAAATCCAAAGCGATCGAGGTACATGGCCTGTTTGAACCGGCTTTCCCCACGCACATGCTCAAGCAGTTTGCCGATCTTTTTGCGAAAGCGTTCCACTCCGCTGCCTTCTCCGAGCAATGCACGCACTTCATCCGGAGAAAAGACCCCGACCAATGAGGTATAGGCCAAACCAAAATCCCGCTCCTTCAGGAAAGTGTTGAAGCGTCCGATCTTTTTCGAGAACCAGGGCACCCTGCCCAGGCTGAGGTTGATCAGCGGCGCCAGCAACTGAAAGAACTTCTTGTAGCGCACCAACTGATATCTCGGATAGCCGCCAAAGAGCTCATCTGCGCCCATTCCGCTCAGCACCACAATGCGGTTGCGTTCTCTTGCCTTGAGCGACAGGAGCTTGGAGCTCATGTACGTAAAATCGTAGATCAGCTCTTCGTTCTCCCTGGCAGTTGTTTCGATGGCCTGAAGAAAGGCCTCGTCCGAATCGATATCCTCAGAAAGTGGAATGGACTCAATGGGGCGATCCAGTATCTGACCGATGCGCATGGCGTATTCATGGTCGCTGGACATGCCGGATTCTTTGTATTCACTCTCTTCAGACTGCACAGTCATGCTTTTCACCTGATCGTTCACGGCGGTCAGGATGACTGTGGAATCGATGCCGCCCGAAAAGAAGAGTCCCACAGGCACATCGGCCACGGTGTGTTCATCGATGCTTTGCTCCACGAGCTTGGACAGATCCTGCGCGCTGTTCTGAGCATGTTCGGTGCCCTTCCAATAGGAAGTGGTCTGCACCTTCATCTGTGCTGTATCAAGTTCGAGCCAACTTCCGGGAAACACCTTTTGTACGCCTTTGAATCCGGTTTCCGGTTCGTAGATGAATCCGTTCAGCAGGTACTCCGCAAAGAGGGAACGATCGGGTTCGGGCGCCGATCCCTCAAAGGTCCAAAGGGCTTTGATCTCAGAGGCAAAGATGAATTCACCGTGTTTCAAGGACCAATAGACCGGCTTGATCCCCAGCGGATCGCGCACCAACAGGAGTTTTTCTTTCTTCTTGTCCATAAATGCGAAGGCGAACATGCCATCGAGCTCAGCGAGTCGATCCGTTCCATAGGCCATGAGCCATTGGAAGAGGACCTCTGTGTCGCCGGTGGTTTGGAATGCAATGCCTCGTTCCTTCTCCAGAATGGATCGGAGCTCTTGAAAATTGTACAGTTCGCCGTTGAAGACCAGGCTGTATCGCTGGTCTTCCGAAAGGAAGGGCTGATTCGACCGAGGATCCAGATCGATGATGGACAGACGGGTGTGGCCCAGACCGAAATGCTGTCCCGACCCGAGCTCGCCTGTTTGGCTTCCCTGAGCATCTGGCCCTCTATGGTGAATGGAGGCCAGGGCGGGAGCCAGCGAATGTGCTTTTTTGTCCGAAATGTATCCGACTATACCGCACATAGAAAAACGTATCGGGTGATTATGTCTTCCAGCAAACGCACAATGGCCAAAGGTACTTTGGAACGGAACTCAGCTCAAGAGAAATTCGGTCGTCCTCATCAGGTCATCCGTCCCACAGTATTCGTTCCTTTGGAGAAAGTCTGCACGGCGAACAGCTCCCTGAAGATGGATCAAGCCGATCGTTAAAACACGGAACACAATTAAACCTGCACGACGGATCTTTCTTCTAAATGCGTTCACCATCAGCTAAAAAATGAGAAATCCACTCCTTATCGCCCTCCTTTTGGGATCCTTGCATACCCTTTCGGCACAATCATTCAATGGATTTGCCCTGTACAACGAACAAGGCCAGAATACGACCTATCTGATCGACGAAGGCCAAAACATCGCCCACACCTGGAACCTCTCAGAAGTATGCAACTACACAGTTCAGCTCAAAGAGAACGGAAACCTCGTCCGCGGGCTGAGAAACAATTCCAATGTTCTGGGTGGCGCAGCCGAAGGCGGAAAGGTGCACGAGGTGGACCCCAATGGAAATGTGGTTTGGGAGTATGTGTATTCAAGCGCGTCCCATCTTTCCCATCATGATCTCACGCTGATCGGAGACAATGTTCTGCTCACTGCATGGGAGGTGAAGTCGGCGGCGGAATTGAATGCCGCAGGGTACAGCAACGCCACCTCTGAAAAGTGGCCCACGCATTTTGTGGAGCTCGAGCCCGACGGAAACGGCGGAGCGTCGATCGTTTGGGAATGGCATCTCTGGGACCACATGATCCAGGATGTGGATGCGTCCAAACCCAATTACGGCTCCATCAAGGACAATCCGCAACTCTTCGATGTCAATATGATCTCGGGCGGAGGAGGTGGCGGTCCTGGCGGCGGAGGTGGAGATTGGTTCCACGTCAATGGGGTGGACTACAACGAAGAGCTGGATCAGATCGCCTTTTCTTCCCGCTTTGCCTCGGAGATCTACATCATCGACCACAGTACGACCTCAGCCGAGGCGGCAGGACACACCGGAGGCAACTCAGGTATGGGCGGCGACATTCTTTACCGTTGGGGCAACCCCGCGAACTATAATACCTCGGGTACACAGACCATCCCGAGCGCCGTGCATGATGTGCGATGGATCGAAAACGACGGAAGGCCGAATGGTGGCTATCTGCAGATCTTCAACAATAGCGGCTTGGGCAACAGCCAATCCACCGTGGATGGCATCCAAACCCCATTGGATACGGTTCAGGGATACACCTACATCAGGGCGAACGGACAGGCGTTTGAACCTCAGAGTCATTCATACCGCTATATCTGCGCTTATTCTGCCCGCGGGCAATCCGCATCGGATAAAATGTCCAACGGGAACATCTTTGTGAATGCCTCAGGAGGCATGGGAGGTGCAGGTGTGATGTACGAGGTGGATGCCTCGGGAAGCATTATTTGGGGGCCCTACAATGCAGGTTCTCAGAAGGCGTTCCGCTACGAGTGCGATCATCCGGGCATCCTTGCATTGGAGCCATTCATGAATTCCACGGCAACGACCACATGTTTTTCGGGAATGTCGATCGGTGAGGACGCACGGGCTGTGGTGATGTATCCCAATCCGGTGACCGACCAGCTGTACTTGCAGCTGCCCAGTGCCAGCGACCACGCGTCTGAGCTGTTCATTTTGGATGCTCTGGGCAGAGCGGTGTATTCCCGCGAGATCCAGCCGCATGAGCAGGAGTTGAAAGTCGATTTTACTGACTTGGCAACTGGCGTGTACATTGTGCAGGTGCATACGCAGAACGGAAGGAGGTTCAAGCAGATGATCGCGCACTCATTGTAGATGCGCAGGCGGCTTTTCACCTTCTTTCTCCTGCTCGGGCTCAGCACCTTCGGGCAATCTTCATTTTATCATTCAGACTCGGTCCGCGAGGTTCGGATCTATTTCTATGCAGCGGATTGGGACCAACAGCTCGACAGCCTGTATGTGGCCGGTGAAAAAGAACGGATACTCGCAGATGTGGTGATCGACAACAGCCGCTACGACAGCGCAGGCGTTCGGTACAAAGGCTTCAGCTCGGTGGCGGTGAACCGGACCAAGAACCCCTTCAATATCAAACTGGACCATGTGATCGATGGCCAAAACCACCGCGGATTTGACAAGATCAAACTGTCCAACGGCATACAGGATCCCTCTTTCTTAAGAGAGGTGCTGACCTACGACATCGCATCGAAATACATGCCCTGTTCGCGGGCGAACTTCGTCGAACTCTACATCAATGATTCCCTTTGGGGGCTTTACACGAATGTGGAAGCGGTCAACAAGCCGTTCATCGGCCACCGGTTCGGCGAGAAATACGGACCCTTTTTCAAATGCAATCCTGAAGATCTCGATATCACACCAGGAGGAGAAAATTCCAATCTGAGCAGCACGCACGGCACCGATTCCCTGAACTACACCGCCTACTACGACATGAGATCCGACCATGGCTGGTCTGCACTCTATGGGCTCATAGACACCCTGAACAACCATCCGCCCCGTTTGGAACATATTCTCGATGTGGACCGTGCGCTTTGGATGCACGCCATCAACTACGCCCTGGTCAACTTCGATTCCTATGTGGGCTATGGACAGAATTACTACCTCTACCGCAGTTTGAACGGTCAGTTCAGCCCGATCTTATGGGATCTGAACATGTCCTTTGGCAGCTTTCGCCTGACCGATGCCTCCTCCGAGCACTACAACGGATTTGACATTGCACAGGCACAGCAAATGGACCCGCTGATCCACTACAAAGCGATCTCCATTGCCCCGAGGCCTCTGATGCGCAATCTCTTTGAAGAACCCCGATACCGACGAATGTATCTGGCACACATCCGGACGATCATCGAAGAGAACATCCAGAACCAGTACTACAGACAAAAAGCTTTGGCCTTGAGGTCACAGATCGATTCTTATGTGCAAAAAGACCCCCATAAATTCTACACC
>RFXV01000037.1 GCA_009921445.1 Flavobacteriia bacterium | reverse complement strand
CCCTCAACGGTGCTCATTGAGAGGAAAAAGAAAGCGGAGGCGGCCATCATGGCCATGGTGCCAACGAAGAATGTAAAACCGACGTAGTCGTTCGGCATCATTTTCGTGACTGCAAGCATAAAAGAAGTCATGTGTTAGGGTTTTGGTTTGAATTGCAGAACATGAATTTATTGGGTTTTGTTTAACAAAGAGGGTAATTTTTCAAAACAATTTTAAACAAGTTATTTAAACTGCTGATTTATAGTTTTTTACATAAATCCTTTTTGGGTCAAAAATTCTAATAATTCTATTTATAAAGTCAGAAAATTCTTAATAATCTCATTTTCAATCGCTTGAATTTTCACGAAATGCGGCCAACCGCAAGTAAATGGTTAAACAAAGCTGAAAGTACGAGGGGTTTTGGGCTTTCACTTAAACAAAAGTGTGGGCCATCTTTTCGAGTGCTTCAGGCCCCGGTCATACCCCTTGCATGAGAATGCCACAGAGCCAGGCTCCGTAGGTCCCAAGTGCATACCCCAGGACGGCCAGCAAGACGCCAACCGGGGCAAGACTTGGATGGAAAGCCGCCGCTACGACCGGAGCCGAGGCCGCACCGCCGATGTTCGCCTTGGAACCGACGGCCAAAAGGAAATATGGTGCACGGATCAGTTTGCCCACAATGAATAGCAGAAGCACGTGAAAGGCCATCCATATCAGACCCAAGAGGAACAGGCCTGGATTGTCAAATACCTCGAGGATGTTCATCTTCATGCCGATGGTGGCCACCAATATGTAGATAAAGACACTCCCCACCTTGGAAGCACCCGAACCTTCGTAGTTACGGGCCTTGGTGAAACTCAGCGCCAGGCCAAAGGAAGTGGCCAGAACGATCAGCCAGAAAAATCCACTGGTCAAACTAAAGCGAGCCAGTTGCGGGGCGTTCGCCTTGATCCATGAGCTCAATCCATCTCCGACCAAATGGGCCAGACCTGTAAGGCCAAAGGCAATGCCCAGAATGATCATATAGTCTCTGAAGCTTGCGATGCGTGCGCTCTTCTTGGCAAACTCTTCCATTTTTTGTTTCAACCCGTCAATGGTGGAGGCATCCGCCTTGAAAAAACGGTCGAGGGCTTCATTCCTGCCCACACCAAATAGAAGGAAAGCCATCCAGATCTCTGCGACGATCACGTCCACGGTGATCATGATCGAATACAACCGACTGCTGGGCTCGAAGATCTCGAACATGGCGGCCTGATTCGCGCCGCCTCCGATCCAGCTCCCGGCTATGGTCGTCATGCCTCGCCAAACCTCCTCCGAACCTCCTCCGGCAACTGCCTCCGGCATGATCTGCTGCATGAACATCAGGGCCAAAGGACCGCCCAGCACCACGCCCACTGTTCCGGTCAGAAACATGATGAGCGCCTTGGGACCCAGACGAAAGACCTCTTTCAGGTCGATGCTCAGGGTGAGCAGGATCAGACTGGCGGGAAGTAAAAAGCGGGAAGCCACGAAATAAAGCCGCGAACTGCCGGTAAAGGGCGCAATGAGGTCGAACGATATGTGCTCCGCCTCCACCCAGTGCTTGAAGTCATGCAAACTGCTCATGGGCGCCGCCGGCACATAGCCCTCTTGGGCCAGTGCTGACAAAGCGGCTTCAAGGTCGAGCCAGGCAGGTGAAATAATGCCGAGCGTATTGAATAAGGAGGGAAGAAAATAGCAGAGTAAGAGCGCGGGGACCACCGAATAGAATTTCTTGAAGCGCGCCTGCTCGGCCGTGTAGAAGATGGCCATGAGAAGGGCCATGAGAATTCCAAATACCACCGCGTCGTTGGTGATCAGCGGTTTTAGGGATACGATCTCTTCCATGAGGTGCAAGATGGCGATTGCCCGTCAATATCCGCACTCCTCTTTGAGCACTGCACGCAGATGTTCTTTCCATATCCGATACCCATCGGCATTCATGTGCAGAGAATCGGATGTGAAAAGATCCCCCCGAACCTTCTGGCGCTCATCGAGCATCAGGGGCCAGACATTGGCAAAGAAGACCTGATCGTCCTGATCGGCCAGCGCCTTCAGCCGCTGATGCGTCTCGATGTATTCTGCACGCAAGTGCCAGCGCGAGGGGCTGGGTTTTGGTGCGATGAGCACCAAAAGGGCATTGGGCAGTCTTGTCCGGATAGAGGCAATGACCTCCTTCGCATCGCTCTCCACCCAGTCAGCTTTCTTGCCCAAAGCAATGTCGTTGTCCCCTTCGTAGACGAAGACTACATCCGGGGTGTATTTGAAGATGACCGAATCCTGCAATCGGAGCAAGTCGCTGAACTGCGAACCGCCAAAGCCGGTGTTGATCGTTCGGAATTCCGGGAAATCAGCACCCACTGTTTTCCACATCCGTATGGATGAGCTCCCAGTGAACAGCAAGGTCTTGGTCCCATCCGAATCTGATGCCAAAACGCCCGAACCGATCTGCCGGGAACAGGCGAATATGCCCAATCCGAGCAACAGTCCCCATGCCCACACAACGACCAGCCGCTCCCTTTTCCTGCTCATTTCTGCTTCTTTTTGGATGCGGGTGGCGCCTCTTTCTTTTGGGTTCGCTCCTTCTCCAAGTCGGTCTTGATGATCTTGTCCCTTTCCAGCGTGGAGATCATATTTCCGAACTGCACCTGAAAGCGACTGCCCTTGACAGACAACACCTTGCCCTTCTGGCGCGTCCCCATCATGCGGACTTCGTCTCCAGGCTGGACGGGTACAGCCAGCAGGCGTTTCATCCGTGCATCCTCGCGGCGCTTTTCCCGCTGCGCCTCCTGCTCGGTCATCTTCTTTGCCTGCGCCGTCTGTTCTGTCAAAAACGAAATGATCCGATCCGTCAATTCCCTTCTGGCCTTTTTGCTCTTGGCCTTTTCCCACTCCTGCACAAAACGGGCAAATCGCCTGCCCCACATCAGCTGCCGACTTTGCTCCTCGTTCACATTCCCCTGCTTTTTAAGCTTGGCCTCCAGCTTCCTGATCTTGTCTTCCTGCTCGGACTTGAGCTCGCGGAGGAGCGCCAGTTCCTCGGTCAGTCGTTTTCGTTTCTCGGTGAGCTGCTGTTTTTCCCGCTGTACACCACTTAATAGGCCGTCCAGACGCACCTTGTCTTTGGAGAGTCGTCGCTTGGCCTTTCGGATGAGTTCTTCAAGAAGTCCGGCTCTTCGAGCGACTTCGAAAGTATAGGAGCTGCCCGGCGTGCCCGTCTCCAAGCGATATTCCGGCCGGAAGTGCTTCTGATCGAATGCCATGTTCCCGTTGAAGGCGCCATCGAGCTGTGAAGCCAGGGACTTGATGCGGTTGTAGTGGGTCGTGATCACGCCCCGGACCTGTAGTCCATGGAGTCGCTCCAAAACTTCTTCGGCCAGTGCGCTGCCTAGGTCGGGGTCCGTTCCCGAACCGAACTCATCGATCAACAGGAGTGCATTGGCATCGGCCCGCTCGAGAAAGACTTTCATTTTCTCCAAACGCGAACTGTAGGTGGACAATTCGTTTTCTATGGATTGGCTGTCGCCGATATCGCCCAAAAGGCCGTCCACGAAAGCCACCTCCGATCCCGGATCCAGGGGAACGGGAATTCCGCACTGCAGCATGCATTGGATGAGTCCGACTGTTTTCAGCGCAATGGATTTTCCACCCGCATTCGGGCCACTGATCACCAACAGACGCGATGAGGGATCGAGTTCAAGGCTGCACGGCACCGTGGGCTTGCTCTTGCGCTGGTTGTGCAGCAGAAGGACGGGGTTCCTCGCTTCGATCAAACGGGTTCTGCCCTCTCGGTTCACCCTCGGAACAATGCAATCGAACCGCTTGCCGAACTGTGCTTTTGCACGGACGACATCCAAGCGGATAAGCAGGTCCCGGTAGCGTTCGAGTTGAGGGTGATAGAGCGCCATTTCGGCCGTTAGCTGCCTGAGGATCCGCTGCACCTCTTTGCGCTCCTCGTCGATAAGCTGGGCGATCTCATTGTTGATGGCGATGCATTCGGACGGCTCCATATAATAGAGCGAATGCTTGTTGGAACTTCCGTGGAAGATGCCATTCACCTGACTCTTGTAACCTGCCTGGACCGCTAGGACGCGCCTGTTGTCGTGTACACTCTCATCGATGTCGCCCAACAGACCCTTGGAGGCGAGTTTCTGCCGGACCCGATAAAAGATGCGGTCTGCCGCCGTTCGTTTCTTGCCCAGGCTTGATCGGATGTCGGCCAGCTCTCTGCTCGCTGAAGAACGGACGGTGCGGTGCGGGTCGAAGACCGCCTCGATCGCCTTGGGGATCTGAGGGAGCGGCGGGTCTTCCTCGATAAGGGCAAACAATTCAGGTGCTTCCAAACGATGCTCCTTCAGGTGCCGGTAGGCGCCGTTCTGTGCCAGACAAAGCGATATGAGTTCGAAGAACTGATCGGCATCCAAACATGCATTCCTGGTCTTGAGTAAACTGAGCGTATCCACACCGAGCTCGAAGCTCAGGGCAGGCAGGGGAAATTCTCGCAGATAGAGCTGAAGGCATTCATCGGCCTTTCGCAGTGAAGAAAGCACTTCATCATATGCCCCGGAGGGAACCAGTTGCCCGATCTCCTCTGCGGCCTCCAGCGTACTGCACCTGGATCGCAGTTCTTCCAGGATCTCTGGAAAGTCCAGCGATGCCGTCAGGTCGAAGGGAAAGATATGGAGCGGTTGCCTCATTTGATCCGGTGGGTTCCGGCTGGGGCTATTCGTTCCACCAGCCTTGAACGGTCTCTAACTGAAGCGCAGAAATGTCCCATTTGTTCTTTTTGCGCTGCCCGTTCAGCTGCTGATGCACCTGAGTGGGTTTCAATGCGTACATCTTGTCTGGATTCCCGTAGAACTCCATGACCACGGATCTCCACTCTTCGGGCAGGTCGATCGCATCCCAGGAATCCGAACCGCTGCTGCTGGCTGCTGCTTCCGGCCGCATCTGCGGGAAGAACAAGACTTCCTGAATACTGCTTTGGTTGGTGAAGAGCATGGCCAGTCGGTCGATGCCCACGCCCATTCCCGATGTAGGAGGCATTCCGTATTCCAGCGCACGCAAAAAATCCTGATCGATGAACATGGCTTCATCGTCGCCTTTTTCGCTCAGGCTTAACTGTTCTTCAAAACGCTCGCGCTGATCGATGGGATCGTTGAGCTCCGAATAAGCATTGGCGATCTCCTTGCCGTTGATCATGAGCTCGAATCGCTCGGTGAGCTCTGGATCTTCCCGATGCCTTTTGCACAGAGGCGACATTTCGATCGGATAATCCGTAATGAAGGTTGGCTGAATGTAGTTGTGCTCGCATTTCTCACCGAACAGCTCGTCAATGAGTTTTCCTTTACCCATGCTTTCGTCCACTTCGATGCCCTGTCGGACACACTCCATGCGCAACTCTTCCTCACTTTTTCCTTTGATGTCGAAGCCCGTATGGTCTAGTATTGCCTGACGCATGGGAACCCTTGGGAAAGGTGCTTTCAGGGAGATATTTTCCGACCCATAGCTGAGTTCGGTGGTCCCTAGACATTTTGTGGCCATGAACTCGAGCATCTGCTCGGTGAACTCCATCATCCAGCGGTAGTCCTTGTAGGCCACATAGATCTCGAGTACGGTGAATTCGGGATTGTGGGTTCGGTCCATGCCCTCATTCCGAAAATCCTTGGCAAACTCGTAGACCCCTTCAAAGCCACCGACGATCAGACGCTTCAGGTACAGCTCATTGGCGATGCGCAAGTACAGGGGTATATCCAGCGCATTGTGGTGGGTCACGAACGGGCGGGCCGCCGCTCCTCCGGGGATGGGTTGAAGGATGGGTGTTTCTACTTCCAGATATCCGCGGTCGTTGAAGAATTCCCGCATGGCATTGACCATCTTGGTGCGCAGAATGAAAACATCGCGCACCTCCTGATTGACCACGAGATCCACATAGCGCATCCGGTAGCGCAACTCCGGATCGGAAAAAGCATCGTGTACCTGACCTTCGGCATCGGTCTTGACCACGGGCAGGGGGCGTAGCGCCTTGCTCAACACGGTCAGCTCCCGGACCATCACAGAGATCTCTCCTGTTTGGGTACGGAACAATTCGCCCTTGACGCCAATGAAGTCGCCGATGTCCAGAAGCTTCTTGAACAGCTCATTGTAGCGGGTCTTGTCTTCACCTGGGCAGAGTTCATCCCGGTTCAGATAGAGTTGCACATCGGCTGTCGGATCGCGAAGCACAGCGAACGAAGCTTTCCCCATGATGCGTCTGCTCATCAGCCGACCGGCCAGACAAACGACTGTGGCCTTTTCCGTCAATTCTCCATCAGAAGCAATTTCAGCGGCTGTATGGCTTACCGGGAAGCGTTCCGCCGGATAGGGTTCGATCTTCAATTCCCGCATGCGGCCCAAGGCTTCGCGCCTGAGGTTCTCCTGTTCACTGAGCATAAGAGGCTGTATAAAGCTGACTGCAAAGATATAAGCCCCAAAGCCCTGCGCTTCCCCTCGGACGACTAGCTTTGCATGGAAATCAAGATTACGCATTCATGCCCTCAATGAAGGACCTCATCGCCGGTTTTCCTACGCACCTAAAAAAAGGTGTTGCGCTGTCAGACACCGCCTCATGGAAGAACCCTGGAAAACGATTCAAAGCCGTTTTGATCACTGGACTCGGTGGATCGGGCATCGGAGGCAGCCTGGCTGCAGAGTGGATGAACCCCACCTCGGCCACACCGATCCTGGTCAATAAGGATTATTACCTGCCCGCCTGGGTGGATGAGCACGCTTTGGTGATCGCCTGCAGCTACTCTGGGAATACGGAGGAAACACTCTCTGCCATGGATCAGGCGCTGGAACGAAATGCAGAAGTGGCCGTGATCAGCAGCGGGGGGCGCATGTTGCAGATCGCCAAAGAGAAAGGACTCAACGCTGTGGAGCTGCCCGGTGGGAACCCTCCCCGCTCCATGATGGGCTACAGCATCAGTTGCTTGATGGCCTATCTGGAATTCTACGGATTGAATGTGCCTGATTGGCGCGCAGCTTGGGAAGAGGCCGTATGCGATATGGATGAACATAAGGAGCGCTACCACAAAGAGGCCGAGGAGCATGCCCGCACATTGCACGGAAAGACCATTGCGGTTTACGCCACGGACGGGCTTGCGGCCATGGGTGAGCGCATACGGCAGCAATTCAACGAGAACAGTAAAATGCTGGGTTGGTCGGCAGCCATCCCCGAAATGAACCACAACGAACTCGTCGGCTGGGCCGGAGGAGATGAGCGTATGGCCGTACTCGTTTTGCGCCACAGCGGAGAATTCGAACGCAACGCCGTTCGGGCCGAGATCAATAAAGAGACGCTGAAGCGCTATACGCCACATCTGCTGGAATGGCGTTCAGACTGCAGCCATCCGATCGCCCAGTCTTTGTGCCTGAGCCATCTGGCCGACTGGACCTCCTATTATCTCTCTGAGATGAATGGGGTGGACATCATGGACATACAGGTCATCGATCACCTGAAAAGCGAACTGGGGAAACTTTGACCGATCGCCCGGCAGTGGAGTGCCTCGATCTGGGGCTGATCTCATTTCAGGAAGCCTGGACCATACAGGAACGCTACTTCGAAGAGGTGGTGGAACGAAAGAAAAGGAACAGGGACAAGCCCGAGGATCTTCAGGAAACACGCAAGCATTATTTGCTCTTCTGCGAGCATCCGCATGTATATACCCTGGGCAGGAATGGAAAAGCCGATCATCTGCTCATCGATGAGCAAAAGCTCAAAGCCGTAGGGGCCGAATTCCTTCCGATCAACCGTGGAGGCGACATCACCTACCACGGTCCGGGGCAGTTGGTGGGCTATCCCATACTCGACCTGGATGATTTCACCACAGACATCCACGAATACCTGCGCCGCCTGGAAGAGGTCGTGATCCGAACACTTGGCAGCTATGGCCTGGTCGCAGAGCGCTCGGTAGGAGAAACAGGTGTCTGGCTGGATACGGATGGAGGCCGTCCACGAAAAATATGCGCCATGGGGATAAGGGCCTCCCGCTGGGTCACCATGCACGGTTGGGCGCTGAACCATCAGGTGGACATGCGCTATTTTGACTACATTGTTCCCTGTGGCATTCAGGGGAAGGCCGTGACCAGCATGGACCGCGAACTCGGTGGATCGAACCCGGGCCGCAGAGAGGTCCGGGATGAATTGGTCCGCTCCTTCTCCGAGGTGTTCAACTGTACTTGCAGATGGCCAAAAAATTCTTCAAACGCGCACTGATCGGAGCCTTGCTGCTCAGTGCTTTGCTCACACTCCTTCTCTTCCTAACGGACAACGCCTACATCATCAAGGGTGTCAGCCACACCTATTTGCGCGGAAAGAAAAGTCCGGGCATCACAGACCATGCTCTTTTCGATGTGCGCACAGTAGAGGCCACATCGCCCAGTGCCCTTCCACTGCACAGCGGGTACAACCAAAAAGAAATGACCGATCGGCTGAGTGCTGAATTGGCCAAGTGGAACAGCGTGGCCTTTTTGGTCTTCCTCCGCGACAGCCTGATCCACGAACAATACTGGGATGGATTCAGTGCTGATTCACGGACCAACACCTACTCGGCCAGCAAGACCGTGGTGACTTTGGCCGCACAAAAAGCCATCCAGCAAGGCTTGATCCAGGGATGGGACCAAAAGGCCAAAGACTATCTGCCCGAACTCAAAGGCGCGTATGCCGATCAGCTCAGCTTACGGCACCTCAGCACCATGACCGCCGGGCTGGACTGGGACGAACACTACAGCAGCCCCTTCACTATAACCGCCAAGACCTATTACACGGATCGACTTGAAGAGGTGATGCTCGGTGTGGAGATCGCGGAACCTCCCGGCAAGAGGCATCATTACCAAAGTGGCTCGACACAGCTTCTGGCGCTCTGCGTGATGCGCGCAACGGGAAAAAGCCTTTCGGAATTTGTGTCGGAATCTTTCTGGGGGCCACTTGGGGCAGAAAAAGATGCGGTCTGGCACCTGGATCACGAGGACGGTACAGAGATCGCATACTGCTGTATGAACACCAATGCACGGGACTTCGGGCGCTTCGGTATGCTGGCCAATCACCAAGGAAATTGGCGCGGCAAGCAGATCATCGACTCCGCATTCTATCCACTGGCAACGACTCCGTACCTATCCGATTTTTACGGACACTCCTATTGGGTCTCCGACGACCGACATGGCACCACGGTTTTTTATATGAGGGGGAAGGACGGACAATACGTGATCAGTATTCCCGAGAAGGAGCTGGTCATTGTACGTTTGGGACATCAATATGACCGAGAAGGCGATCCGCACCGAAACTGTTTTCACGTGTACGTCGAAGAGGTCCTGAAGATGTACGATGAATCCCGACCTTAAGAAGATCGATCTCACCCGGATCTTTTTCCTCGATATCGAGACCGTTTCGGCCGCACCGGACTTTGATTCACTGGATGAGGACTGGAAGGAACTCTGGACCGAAAAGACCCAATGGCAGCGCAAGGATCAATACAGTGCGGACGCCTTCTATCCTATGAAGGCGGGAATATTTGCAGAATTCGCCAAGGTGGTTTGTGTCTCCATTGGCTTTTTTGAGCGGGCGGATGGACACCCCCGGCAATTCAGGATCCGGTCCATCTACAGCAAAGACGAGCGCGAACTGCTCCTGGAATTGCAATCACTGCTGATGCAGCACACCCAAGCGCTTTGTGCGCACAACGGGAAGGAGTTCGACTTTCCCTTTTTGGCCCGCAGGTTCATGATGCATGGACTCGAGTTGCCGCCTGCTCTTCGTCTTCAGGGGAAAAAGCCCTGGGAGGTCGTCCATCTCGACACCATGGAGCTCTGGAAATTCGGAGACCACAAGAACTTCACTTCGCTGAATCTGATCGCCAAGTGCCTGGGCATTCCCAGTCCGAAAGAAGACATCAAGGGGAGTGAGGTAGGACGCGTCTATTGGCAGGAAGACGACCTGGAGCGCATCGTTCGTTATTGCGAGAGAGATACTGTGACCGTGGCTCAGATCATGCTTCGGATGACCGGGAGGGAATTGCTCGATCCAGATGAAGTCCGGTCCTTGTGAATACAGAGCCCCTTATCAAAGTTCGCGGTCTTGAGATCGCCTTTCCGGGCTCCGCTCCTTCGCTTCGCTCATTGAATTTCGATCTGTTTTCCGGTGAATGTCTGGGGCTTGTCGGAGAATCTGGCTCAGGCAAATCCCTGACCGCATGGGCGTTGATGGGCCTGCTTCCCCCACAGGCAGCACGAAAAGGCAGTGTCCAGTTTCAAAAAGACGGCGAGACCATCGAACTCTGCGATCAGAGCGATGCACAGTGGCGAAGTTTTAGAAAAAAGGAGGTGGCCATGGTCTTTCAAGAGCCCATGTCTGCTCTGAACCCCTTGATCCGTTGCGGAAAGCAAGTGAAGGAAGGGCTGGACGGATGCTCCAGAGAAGACGTTCTGAAAAGCTTTGAAGACGTTTTGTTGCCCGAACCTGAGCGGATATATCGCTCGTTTCCACATGAACTCTCTGGCGGGCAGCGCCAGCGTATAGTGATCGCCATGGCTCTGCTTCGCCAGGCGCAGATCCTGATCGCCGATGAGCCCACCACCGCATTGGATGCCACCGTGCAGCGGGAGATCCTCGACTTGCTCAGAGCCTTGCAGAAAAAATTCGGTTTTGGGCTCTTGTTCATCTCGCACGATCTCGATGTGGTCCGAACCCTTTGTGATCGTCTGCTGGTGCTGAGAAAAGGAAAGACCATGGAATCCGGTGATTGCGCCGAGGTATTTGACCATCCATCGTCCGAATACACCCGCTCGCTGATCAAAAGCAGCCCCGCCCATTATCCGAATGCCCACAGACTTCCCGGCCCGAAAGAACTGGCTGTTAATGACTGGACGCCCAAGCCGCGCTTGACCGCGGTCCCCGGCGAAGAAGTGGTGGAATTGAAAGACATTCGATACCGCTATCCTGGAACCAAAAAAGAAGTGCTGAGCTCCGTGGATCTGCAACTGCGGGCCAATGAAACCTATGGCCTTGTCGGAGAATCCGGGTCGGGAAAATCCACCTTGGGCCGCATTGTCTGTGGCCTGATCCAGGACTACTCGGGAGCCTTTTCCTTCCAGGGTCATAGCGTACAATGGACCCAGGAAACGCGGTCCAAGATCCAAATGGTCTTTCAGGATCCATTCTCCAGTCTTAATCCACGCTTGAAAGTTGGCGCCGCCATAGCTGAGCCCATGATCTACCATGGCTTGGTGCGAAATGCAGCGGAATCACAACCTCTTGTGGCAGAACTCCTCGAACAGGTGGGCCTGCAAAGAGAAAGTGCCGACCGTTACCCCTTCGAATTCTCCGGTGGTCAGCGGCAACGGATCGTACTGGCACGTGCGCTGGCCTCAAAGCCAAAACTCATTGTTTGCGATGAATCGGTGGCCTCACTCGATGTGCAAATTCAGGCACAGGTCCTCAATCTTCTTCGCGACTTGCAAGAACACCATGGCTTCTCTTGTCTTTTCATCTCCCACGATCTGGCGGTCATTCGGTTCATCACAGACAGGATAGGCGTTTTGGAAAAAGGCGTGATCGTAGAAGAGGGGGGCACGCAAAAAGTACTCGATCAGCCCGAACACGTTTATACAAGACAATTGGTTCAGGCCGTATACGGCTGATCAGAATTTCAGATTGACACCGACAAACAGGACGCGCCCCATAATGGGCGCCCAAACAATGGTGGCATCGAATCGAGGGTCGAAGGGCGAAGCAGCATTCAGTATCGGTTCGGGCTGTTTGAAATCGAGCAGATTCTCCGAGCCAAAGAACAGCTCATATCGTCCGTCCTTCCAAGCTTTTTTCACCTGCAGGTTGATGAGGCTATAGAACGGAGACGTCCCTATGGACAGGGTCTGTGGTGAAACCGGCAGACGTTTTGGACCGTGGAATTGTGCGCTTAGATCGAATCCCCATGCATCTCGGGTCTCATAGAACCAAGCGACAAAACCCCTGTGCACAGAAATAAATGGATCCAGGGACAAACCCTCCGAATAAGTGGACTCCGACCAGGTGAATTTGTAAGCAGCCCGCAGGCTCATGCGTCTTTTGAGTTCCTGATCCAGCTGGACCATGAAACTGTGCGAATGACTCAGACCGCTCAGGTCCTCAAACCAATATGTGTCGGGGCTGCGATAGCGGTCCACGATCAAGCGGTTGGAAAAACGGGTGTAGAAATAATCGAATACCAGACTTCCCTTTCGATAGTTCAACACATAATTCTTTTGCCAGCTCAATCCGCTGTTCCATGCTGCCTCGGCACGGAGTCTTTTTTCAAAGAAAGGCATCGGTTGTCCGGGGTTGAACCATCGAGAGGAGGCCAGGAGCTCCCCGTATTCAAGCCAGGGGTGCGGCGAACGAAAACCCAATCCACTGCTGGCACGAAGGATGGACCCTTCGGACAATTCGTATTTCATATGTGCACGGGGAAGAATGCGGGTGCCGAACAAATTATGTACATCCATCCGGATGCCGACCAGTGAAGTAAAGCGCTCATTCGGTTGGAAGCTGAGCTCGGAAAAAAGGCCCACATTCTGCTCATCTTGCGTTCCTGTGAAAAGCCCGCCGTGATCATGCATATCCAAACGCTTGCGGTACACATCGCGGACGTATTGGATGCCCGATTTGAGGCCCCACCAAGTCAATGGATCGGAGTAGTCCCAGAGCAATTGTGCATTCAGACCACTTTGATCTGTCTCCAGTACCCTGAGACCGTATGGACTAAAAAGATCCTGATAATGCGCCTCTACGATAAGTCCCAAGCTGTGTTCTGGCGCATTGGGGAAGACTCGACCCAGTTTGGTGAATAATGAGACCCCTTTGCTTTTCCGTTCAAAATGCCACGATGTGTCAGGGAATGCGACCGCATCACCTAGCTGACCGCCGAGCTGCTCATCGGACACCATGCGCAACACCCATTGATTTTCCCAGCCATCGGCCAGAGATGCCTTCCAGCGATGGACAAAAGTGAATAAAGATCCCTTGGGCACATCCATGAAACCATCACCATTGCGGTCCACCTCGTTGGGAATGCTGCTGGCGTGAATGGATGTATTGCTCGACCACACTTCGTTTACAGGGTAAGCCGTGGTATAATTCAGTTCCA
>RFXV01000036.1 GCA_009921445.1 Flavobacteriia bacterium | reverse complement strand
TTGCGAAGGGTCGGAATTTTGAATTTGCCACGGTCGGACGGGTCACTTGTCACTTGCTCTCTGCCAGCACCTGGGATCAAAACGCTGTCCAGACCGTTGTTCGAAAACTGCAAGTTTCCGAAGGCTCCAAAGGTGTTTCCTGTGGTTAGGTCGCCATGGCAATGGAAACAATCACCCTGTTCGCTGTGAAAGAGATTGTAGCCTTCCAACTCCAGATCGGTGAAAGTCAATTCACCTTTCTTGAACCCATCGTAGCGGCTGTTGGCCGATACCAGCATGCGTTCGAACTGCGCGAGCGCCTTGACGATTCGTTCCCTGCTCACCTCCTTGCTGCCAAAGGCCGCCTTGAATAGAGGTGGATACATGGGATCGGCTTCGAGTTCCGAAAGCGCATTCGGCCAGTCTTCATGCATTTCTACGGGATCCTCGACGGGTTGAGCGGCCTGTTCTTCTAAAGAGTTCGACCGGCCATCCCAAAACAAGAAATCCTGCCAGGCCAAATTGATCAAAGGCGGAGCATTGAATGTACCCGCGATCCCATCTATACCTACACTGAATCGACTTGGATCGGAGAATGAATGATCGGGCAGGTGGCAGCTGCTGCAGCTCATGGTATTGTCGCCCGAAAGCCGGACCTCGTAGAAGAGTCGTCGGCCAAGAGCCACACCTTCTTCGGTGAGTGGGTTGTCTTCAGGGAGATCGGCCGGAGCAAATCCATTTGGGTTCACCCAGGCGATCGGATGTGCGATGTGCCTGTCCTCAGAGCTAGACGGCGGATCATCCCCACACGAACTCAAAAAGGGCAGCAAGAGCAGCCAAAAGGGTTTGCAAATTGCCTTGAACATGTCCTTCACAAAGTTAGAACGCATCCAACAGCCTCTTTGTGCGTTCAGTCAGTCGAAAGGGCCGAAGAATAGGTCCTCCACTTGGCGCATAATGCTTCAAATGCCGGCGGAAGTTCAGTGTGAAAGCTCAGGCGCTTCTCGCTTCTGGGATGGCCAATACCCAAGGTCCTGGCGTGCAGGGCCTGATGGGGCATCAGTTCGAAACAGTTTTGGATGAACTGTTTGTATTTCGCCGTATTCAGACCCTTGAGGATCTTATTCCCTCCATAGCGCTGATCCCCGAACAAGGTGTGCCCGGCGTATTTCATGTGGACTCTGATCTGGTGCGTCCGTCCTGTCTCCAAACGGCACTCCACCAGCGTGGTGAATCCAAAGCGCTCGAGTACGCGATAGTGGGTCACTGCATGCTTGCCCATATTTCCTTCTGGAAAGACTGCCATCTGTTTCCTGTCCTGCAGACTCCTGCCGATATGCCCTACTATTCGCCCTTCCGCTTCCTTTACATCGCCCCAGACAAGTGCTGTGTAAAGCCGATCGGTACTGCGCTCAAAAAACTGTCTGGACAGATGGGATAAAGCATAATCGTTCAGTGCCACCACCATCACTCCACTCGTGTCCTTGTCCAAGCGATGAACGAGTCCGGGGCGTTCGTGCTCTTTCACCTGAGGCAGGCTTTTCATGTGATGAAGCAGGGCATTGACCAAAGTCCCTTTGTAGTGGCCATATGCCGGATGTACCACCATGCCTGCTTGCTTGTTCAATATGCAGACGTCCTGGTCTTCGTAGAGGATATCAAGAGGAATGTCCTCCGGAATGAGTTCGATCTCTCGAGGAGGATGGGCCAGCACGACCTGCACCAGGTCTCCAGCCTTTACACGGTAGTTGGCCTTTACCACCTTGGAATTCACCCGTAAAGAACCCGAACGGCCAGCCTCTTGGATCTTGTTCCTGGAGGTGTTCCCCAATAGATTGAATAAGAATTTATCGATACGCAATGGATTCTGTCCGGCATCAGCGACGAATCGATGATGCTCATAGAGTTCCTCCCCTGCCTCGTGAAGTTCTTCCTCCTTCAATGCACGATCAACTTAACTGCTGATGACAAGCTGCTTTCCAAGCCCAGCACTCTGAAATAATAGAGACCGGATGGCCAGCCAGATATATCCAGTTCGTCTGCTCCCTTTGGGAGAATTCCCATATCTACAGTTCGTCCATAAACATCGAACAAGGCCCAAGTGCGGTCCTCTTCTGTGTCGGTTCGAATCTGGATCCGATCATCTGCGGGGTTGGGATGGACATTCAGTTCAGCGGTCCATCTGGTGGATGACAGATCGGTCGGCTGGTAGCTGAAATAGGGACGCAGCATCGGATTCCCAGGGAACAGCGATTGATACCAGTTGACACCGTCATTGTAGAAGATCTGAGTGGTGGTGTCACCATCGGGCCGGTTGACATCCAGACCTACATTCAAGGGCTCCACAGTTCGCTGCTTGAGCCCTATGAACACCGATGCATCCACATAGATGCTGCTGTCCAGCGCGTAGGCAGAAAATTGATCGTGGTTGAAATACTCCGGAACATACATGCTGTCCGACAAATAGAGTTCATTGCCTGGGATGCCATTTTGATTTTCCCAGATACCGATCTGAAATTCATTGAGCTTGGCGTCCACTTTGGCCTGGCCAAAATAGAGATAGAGGCCCTTCAGGGTATCTGGTTTCAATGGCGTGAAAAGAATGGCTGTTACCGCACCGCCGACGTTGCTCAGCCCGTAGACCCTTTCGGCACTGCCGTCGTCATATGCATAGAAATTACGGAATCGGTGAATGCCTTTGACGGTATCGTTGGACCGAAATCCGTCATTGGCACCGGTCATCAGGCTGACCACGGAAAGATCGAATTCGCCTGAGGGCGCTGGGTTCAAGCTCAATGGATCCAGCGGGACCGGAACGATCAGTTCTTTATTGTAGGAGAAGTTGTTCCACGGAATGCCATTCTTCTGCTGAATTTTTGTCCCGTCGTAAAAGAGTTCATATCCGCGCAGATTGATGCTCACGCTGAGGGAGTCGCCGTTCTTCTTGTAATGCAGATCGAATTCGTCCTTGAACGGGTCAGGAACGCCCTGAAGATGAAACCATGGGATCTGCCAATAGTCTTTGAGCAAGGACGGGTGCTGACGGGTGAATGCGGCATCTGTGATGGTCGTATCGGCTGCATTTCTATTCTCCTCCAGACGAACGTAGTCTACATTCCAAATATCGAATGATCCAGACCGGGCCCCGTAGGCTGCGATCCTGAAGCGATAACCGTCCTGCAGCCAAAGTGATGAATCCACCGGAATGATGGCTGCCCGAAAACGCTCAAATCCAAGTGGACTGCGCTTCCAGACCTGCAACCATGCAGAATCTTGAGGCGACCAAAAATCCACGGTCAGGGCATCTCCACTGCGTGGCTGCTCCCCTCTTCCTCCCTCTTGATAAAAAAAGCTCAGATAAACGCCTGTCGGATTCGGACCAAAGCGAATGAACTTTGAAGTGAGCACATCGGCAATGCTGTCGCTGCTGTTGTCCAGTATGTCATACGCCTGTCCATTCTCATCAAGCCCATCGAATGTGGCCACTCCGAGCGTGGGCACATCCCATCCGTAGCTGTCGTTGACCCACACCTTGGAATCGCACCACCTCCGTTGGTCCGGCCAGCCCTCTACACCTGAGAAATCGTCCAAAAGCGGCAGCCCGATCGTATCGCAGACGTTATTTGCTTGTTTCTGGGCGAGAAAAGAACGCGCCGTCACCGGACCCAATTGTTCCACGATCTGAGCCGAAAGACTGAGTGCACCAAGGGTACAGAACGATAAGAGAAGCAGCAACCTATTCCGCATGCGTGGAATCCATCAGGATTTGAGTAGTGTCGTTCATCGGAAAAACCAACGTGTCGATGGGCCATTTGGTACTGTCCCAACTCAGCCAGATATCCACATCCGTCCCGAGTCGAACGCCACCCGGCAGGCGCGCCAGCGGATTCTGTTGATGCACACGGGCTTTTGAACTGTCCATTGAGGTCTCCATTGAAGATTCCTCCCAGGAAACCAATCCGATATTCAGAGAGACCGATCTCAATCGCTCTTTGGTTGTCTTCAGATCCAGACCACCCAAAAAGGGAACTTCTGTGGTTTGTTCACTCAAGCCACCGCCAAGAACAAGATCGATCACGCTGCCCTTGGTAAAAAAAGGACGGCCAATGAGTTCTTCCCCATCGCTGATCACTCGGACAACCACGTCTTTACCGATATAAGGCACATAGCTGATCTCTCCCAGGACAGATCCCTTGGTCTGTAAGTCGTAGGTGGCTCTTCGAACGGTTTTTTCAATGAGATCCGGCAATTGGATCATCGGCTCCCGCACCGGATTCACCGTCAGTTTGATCGCGCGTCCTTCTTTGACTCTAGAGCCAGCGCGTGGATATTGATCCCAAACCTCAGAATCTCCGAATGCATAATTGTATTCACTGCTGTCCAACACCTCCCAGTTCAGCTTCTGCTCGGCCGTAACGACCTGTGTTTCTTCCAGATCAAGGCCGATCAAAGAGGGAACCTCGATCTGCTTGTCGTGAAAAGTGTAGCTGTCCAAACTCCAGCGAAGAAGAAAAAAGATCAGCAAAAGGGCGGTCGTCCCGAGCATCAAGTTGGCCAGGAAGGTCTTGCTGAACAAAAACCGCAGTGCTTTCATCGAGCTCAAATATAGCAATCGGCCTTGTGGAGACGCCCCGTGCTTTGAAGTACATTTGGTCTAAAGCTTACCAGTGGAAGAGTTGAAAATGGCCGTAGTGACCGGAGGATTTTCCGCAGAAAGGGAAATATCCATTCTCAGCGGTCAAACCGTCCTGAAAGAACTTGTGGATTCCCGGATCGATGCCAGAGAAGTTCGTGTCGATGAAACGGGCTGGAATATGCGTTTGGATGATTCCGCCTTTCCTGTGAATAAGAGGGACATGAGCTGGAAAGATGCGCAAGGAAATGTCCATCGCTTCGACCTTGCTTTTGTTTGCATCCACGGCCACCCAGGAGAGGACGGTCACCTTCAGGGCTATTTTCATTCGATCGGCCTGCCGGTGGCCGGATCCAATGTCTTTTCATCCGCACTGACATTCAACAAGGCGCACAGCAGCAGTTTTGCACGGACGATCGGTATTGATGTCCCGGCCTCTGTTTTGTACAGAAAGGGCAGCGACTGGAACAATGAATTGGCTGGCCATATGCCCTACCCTCTTTTTGTCAAACCCAATCGCTCTGGGAGCAGTTTTGGGATCAGCCGTGTGACTCAGGAATCAGATCTTCTGACTGCTGTGGAAGAGGCTCTGATCTATGACGATCTGGTGATCATAGAAAAAGGGGTGACAGGGCGTGAGCTGGCCTGTGGCCTGAGCAACCACACCGGCAAGGCAGAGGTGCTGGAACTCACGGAGATCATTCCAAAGAATGCCTACTTCGATTACGAATCCAAATACAGTGGAGGTTCTGCAGAGATCACGCCTGCGGCGGTCTCTGACGGAATCCGAACGGAAATCGAAAAGATGAGCCTCAGGCTGTACGATCACTTCGAACTGAATGGGATCGCCCGCATCGACTACATCCTTGATGATGCGCAAAAACCCTGGTTGATCGAGATCAACAGCATTCCGGGAATGAGTC
Organism: Flavobacteriia bacterium; assembly: GCA_009921445.1. Taxonomy (GTDB): domain Bacteria; phylum Bacteroidota; class Bacteroidia; order Flavobacteriales; family Schleiferiaceae; genus RFXV01. Next base: position 7,779 of record RFXV01000036.1, on the reverse strand, counting down.
CTGAAAGCATCATCCCAAAGCAGATCCGTGCAGCAGGTCTGAACCTTGCCCATATATTTGAAGGGATCGCCAAAAAATGCCTGAAAAAAGAATAGCTGTATTTCCCGGTTCGTTCGACCCGATCACCAAAGGGCACGAAGACATTATACTCCGTGGAGCCCGGCTCTTCGATGAGTTGATCGTGGCCGTGGGTGAAAATGACAACAAGAACTATCTCTTCGACAAGCAACAGCGATTGGCGTGGATCAGGGAAACATTCAGGAATGAAGCCCGCGTCCGGGTGGAAAGTTACACGGGACTGACCGTGGACTTCTGCGTTGAGGCAGGTGCAGGATATATGATACGAGGTCTGCGCAATCCCGCCGACCTGGAATTTGAAAAGGCCGTGGCGCAGGCGAACCAGAAAATGAGACCCGATATCGAGACGGTGTTCTTACTGACACAGCCCGAATTGAGCTGCATCAGCAGTTCGATCGTTCGGGATGTCCTCAGGAATGGAGGAGATCATCGCCTCTTTGTGCCCGAGGCCGTTCGCATTCAAGAGCCTTTCTCAAAATAAGCTGCGGTCAGCGACCGTATCGCTGGATAGCTGTCCATCATGTGCTGGCAGAATTCAGTCTTTTCCATCCAGATGGCCCGAGTGATCTGCTCTTCCTCCTGAGCTTTTAGTTCCGGGCGGCCAGCTACCCGCATCTCGAACCAATGGGTCGTCTTCAGTATGTGCTGGCCTGACTGGGTGTAGCCGTGCCAGGTCCGAGGCAATGGGCCCAAAAGCTGCAATCCATCCAGACCGCATTCCTCACAAACCTCTCTGAGGGCGGCCTCTTCACGGCCCTCTCCTCTTTCGATCTTTCCTTTGGGCAGATCCCAGCGTCCGAGTCGCTCTATGCCGAGGTATTCTCCGAACTCATTGACCACCAAACCTCCAGCAGCTTCGATATGAAGAAATTGCTCAAGAATAAGGGCCATTTCACTTTCGGGATCATCCACTTTCCAGTGACGCTCAGAAGATGTTTTGGAGCCAAAGGAATTGGCCAGGAACACATGGATGTCTCTGCGTTCAGCCGATCGCTCCGCAAGGGGAACGGAATCCTTTTTTTCCTGGAGGATCAATCGGGTGTTCGCGATGAAAACTTCATACTTTTGGCGCATGGTGAGAGATGCTGAAACGGCCTACAAAACTGCAGAATTCCTCTTGCAGATAAAAGCCATTAAACTGAATCCAGGAGATCCTTTTCACTGGTCATCGGGCTGGCGGTCGCCCATTTACTGCGACAACAGGAAGGCGTTGTCCTACCCCATCATACGAACCTTTTTAAGAGAGCGCATCGCTGCTGCCGTAGAGGAAGCGTATACCCGCCCCGATGCCATTGCTGCGGTGGCCACGGGAGCCATCGCTCTTGGTGCGCTTGTGGCAGAGCAGATGAACCTGCCCTTGGTGTACGTTCGACCCGAGCCCAAGAAGCACGGGATGAAAAATCAGGTCGAAGGCCATTTGGAACCCGGACAAAAAGTGGTCGTGTTTGAAGACCTGGTCAGCACGGGAGGGAGCTCCCTGAAGGCTGTCGAGGCGCTTCGTGAAGAAGGTGCCGAGGTCCTGGGAATGATGGCTCTGTTCACTTACGGATTCGCGGAAGCAGCCCATCGATTTGAAGAGGCTGAATGCAGACTCGTGACCTTGAGTGACTATGCGCATCTCATCGTCCAGGCAGCAAAGACAGGAGCCATCGATGAACAAGACGCCGAATTGCTCAGCAAATGGCGCGAATCCCCTGAAAGTTGGGGGCAGCCAAAATCCGTTCTATGACCACTTATACCGGACCAGAGATCAGTGTTCAGCGATCGGCGGAAGCACTCAAAGCACATTTGTCCGATTTCGCCCATTTCGAAGCGCTGTTTCCAGACAGCGTGACCTATTTCAAGGTATACGATGAAGGATTCACTTTCCAGCTGGGCCAGCTTCCAAAAGTGGCTCTGAAACGGGAAGCATCCGATGACCCGGATCGCATGATCCTGTCCTCTGCAGGTGGAACGGTGGATTTCCGACTGATCGCCAGCTTCAAGGCCGCTCAAGACAATGCATGTCAGGTGCGCCTGTCTGTTGAAGGAGATTTCAATCCAATGATCCGGATGATGCTTGAAAAGCCTCTGAACCAACTGCTTTCCGATCTATCCGATGGACTGAGCAGGCTCTGAAGATTTTTATTATGCGTGCATAGCTTTTCTTTGTACCTTCATCGGACGAAAATCGTTCATGAAGCCCGAAGAGACCCTCGATTTCCATCTAAAAAGTGCCTGGCAGTCGCTCAGTCGCATGTACAATGAGCTGGCGCTCTCTTATGGCGGCACGATGGCCACGGGCTACATATTGCTCAGCATTGACGCAAAAGGCACCCCTTCCACTGCACTTGGACCGAAGATGGGTATGGAAGCCACCAGCCTGAGCCGCACCCTGAAAGTGCTCGAAGAACGACAACTGATCGCAAGAAGCAAACATCCTTCGGACGGTAGGATCGTTCTGATCCACCTGACCGATGAAGGAAAGAAAATGAGGGAGCACGCGCGCAGTGCCGTGATCGATTTCAATACACGAATTCAAAAAACGGTCGCGCCGTCCGACCTGCAGGCCTTCTTCAGGGTGGCGCAAGCGATCACTGAATTCTCTGCGCACGAAAAACAATCTCAACGCACAACATGAATAACAGGATCATACGCAAAGTAGGCGTCATTGGATCGGGCATCATGGGCGCACAGATCGCCTGCCATTTCGCCAACATCGGTGTTCAGGCAATTCTGCTCGACATTCTTCCCTCCGCTCCCACCGAAGAGGAAAAAAAGAAGGGACTGGGAATGGACGATCCCGTGGTCCGGAACCGCATTGCCAGCGAAAATCTAAAAAAGACAAAGGCCCTCAACCCAAATCCATTGTACAGCCGGTCCTTCGCATCGCGCATACAGATCGGCAACCTCGAAGACCATTTGGTCTGGCTCTCCGATGTGGACTGGATCATTGAGGTGGTGGTCGAGCGACTGGACATCAAGAAAGACGTCTTTTCGCGCATCGAGGAAGTCAGAAAACCGGGTACGCTCATCTCCTCGAATACCTCTGGGATTCCGATCCACAGTATGTTGGAAGGAAGAAGCGATGACTTCTGTGCCCATTTCTGCGGGACGCACTTCTTCAATCCGCCACGTTACCTGCAGCTTCTGGAGATCATCCCGACCCAAAAGACCACTCCGGAGGTGATCGATTTCCTGATGAACTACGGCGACCTCTTTCTGGGCAAAACAACGGTCCTGGCCAAGGATACGCCTGCATTCATAGCGAACCGCATCGGCGTGTTCAGCATCATGGCCCTCTTTCATTATATGGAATCCGCCGACCTGAGCATCGATGAGGTCGACAAACTGACCGGCCCCTTGATCGGTAGGCCAAAGTCAGCCACTTTTCGAACCTCTGATCTCGTAGGTCTGGACACCCTGGTCCATGTGGCCAAAGGCCTTCAGCATGCCTGTCCGAAAGATGAGCGCCGTTCGGTCTTTCAGCTCCCTGGATTCGTCGAACAAATGGTCGGAGAGGGAAGGCTTGGAAGCAAGACAGGCGCTGGTTTCTACAAAAAGATCAAAGACGATGACGGCAAGCGCAGGATCCTCTCCCTGGATCTGAAGACCGGTACCTATGGAGCAGCCCAAAAGAGGAAATTCGCCACCCTCGAGCAGACCCGATCCATCGAATCCGTGGCCGACCGGCTCCCTGTGCTCATCAGTGGTTCAGATGCCGCGGCCGCCTTCTATCGGGCGCAGTTGGGTCAATTGTTCGCCTATACCAGCCACCGCGTACCCGAGATCTCAGATGAGATCTACCGCATCGATGATGCGCTGCGCGCAGGATTCGGATGGGAGCACGGACCCTTTGAGCTTTGGGATGCCATTGGTCTGGAAAAGGGGATCGAGTTGGCCGAGCAGTCCGGTCATCCTGTAAGCCAGTGGGTGCTTGATCATGTCAAAGAACAAAAAGGCGGATTCTACAAAACGGAAAATGGCCAGAGGCTCTGTCTGAACCCAAGCACGAGGAGATATCATCCAGTATCCAGTGACAGCGGCCGCATCGTGTTGAACCAGATCCGTCAAGGGTCGACCGTTTGGAAGAATAAAGAGTGCTCTCTGATCGATCTCGGAGACGGCATTTTGAATTTTGAAGTGCATTCGAAAATGAATACCCTCGGAGGGGCTGTGCTCAGTGGACTGAACAAGGCCTTCGACCTGGCAGAAAGCTCATACAAAGGACTGGTCATTGGGAATCAGGGGGCTCAATTCAGCGCTGGTGCAAATCTGGCCATGATCTTCATGCTCGCGACCGAGGGAGAATGGGAAGAGCTGGACTTTGCGGTCCGCTACTTTCAGCGAAGCGTCATGCGCGTGCGCTATTCGGGCATTCCTGTGGTGGTCGCACCCCACGGACTGAGTCTGGGTGGAGGTTGTGAAATGAGTCTGCATGCGGATGCAGTACAGGCAGCCGCAGAAACCTACACCGGCCTGGTAGAAGTGGGTGTGGGTCTTATCCCTGGAGGAGGAGGTACAAAGGAAATGACAAAGAGAGCCTCGGAACGCTATGTGAAGGACGATGTGGAGCTCAATGCACTGCGCGAATACTACCTCACGATCGGCATGGCCAAGGTGGCCACTTCCGCCCATGAAGCTTTTGAACTCGGACTCTTGCAGAAAGGTAAGGACCAGGTCAGTGTGTCCAAGCAGCGTCAACTGACTGATGCCAAGCGAAAAGCCCTTCTATTGGCCGAATTGGGCTATTCGCCTCCTGCGGGGAAAACGATCAAGGTACTTGGACGGCAGGCACTCGGCATGTTCGAAGCCGGAGCGTACGCCATGCAGGAGGGCGGATACATCAGCGCACACGATCGATTGATCAGCTCAAAACTCGCCTACATCATGAGCGGAGGGGATCTGTCCGAAGCCACGGAAGTCAGCGAACAGTATTTGCTCGACCTCGAACGCGAGGCTTTCCTGAGCCTTTGTGGGGAACGCAAGACCCTGGAACGCATCCAGCATATGCTGAAAACCGGCAAACCATTGAGAAACTAAGAAATACGACGCATGAACAACGAAGCGTACATAGTGGCCGCCAAGCGATCAGCGGTAGGCAAAGCCAACAAGGGAAGTCTTCGGTCTGTACGGCCCGACGATCTCGCCGCATCGGTCATTCGATCGCTTATGGACGAACTGCCCGATCTGGACAAAAAGGCCGTGGACGACGTACTGGTGGGAAATGCCATGCCTGAGGCCGAACAAGGCTTGAACATGGGCCGGCTTATCTCACTGCTTGGCCTGGAGGTCGTTGATGTGCCCGGAGCGACCGTGAACCGTTACTGCGCAAGCGGTCTGGAAACCATTGCTATGGCCACAGCCAAGATCCGTTCTGGCATGGCCGATGTGATCATTGCCGGTGGTGCAGAATCCATGAGCTACATCCCCATGGGCGGATGGAAAGTGACGCCGAACTATGGCATATCCCAGACCCACGCGGACTGGTACAACAATATGGGACTCACCGCAGAGGCCGTTGCTCAGGAATTCAAAGTGAGCAGAGAAGACCAGGATCTCTTTGCGCTGCATTCGCACAAAAAAGCAACCGAGGCCATTGAAGGAGGACGATTCAAAGAAGAGATCGTTCCCTACCAATGGGAAGCCACCGTTCTGGACGAAAAAGAAAAAAGGAAAATCCAGACCCGCTGCTTCGACACCGACGAAGGCCCCCGAAAGGACACCGACCTCGAGGCCTTGGCACGGCTCCGTCCCGTATTTGCACAAAAGGGAAGCGTGACGGCTGGAAATTCCTCACAGACCAGCGATGGTGCGGCTTTCGCAGTGATCATGAGCGAAAGGAAAATGCGTGAACTGGGGCTCGAGCCCATCGCTCGTTTGGTGAGTTATGCCGTAGCTGGAGTGGAACCACGGATCATGGGGATCGGACCTGTCAAAGCGGTTCCAAAAGCCCTTCAGGCAGCGGACATGAAGCTGGCCGACCTCGACCTCATTGAGCTCAACGAAGCCTTTGCCTCACAATCCCTTGCCGTCGCCCGTGAATTGGATATCGACCAAAGCATTCTCAATGTGAACGGAGGGGCTATTGCCCTGGGCCATCCACTCGGATGCTCAGGAGCCAAACTCAGCGTGCAACTCTTCCACGAACTCAAGCGCAGAAAAAAGAAATACGGCATGGTGAGCATGTGCGTCGGAACCGGTCAAGGTGCCGCCGGAATTTTTGAAATGCAATGATCCAAGAACAGAAAATGAACGAAGAGAAAGCAAAAAGAACACAGGGCGGAGGAAGTTTCCTGATCGAAGAAACTCCGTACACCGATGTCTTCACACCCGAGGACTTCAGCGAGGAACAGCTCATGATGGCTGGCGCCACCACTGATTTTGTGGAACAGGAAGTTTGGCCCAACAAACAGCGGATGGAGCGGAAAGACTTCGATCTCACCCTGGACCTCATGAAGAAAGCGGGGGCGCTCGGACTATTGGGCATCTATGTTCCTGAAAAATACGGAGGACTCGGCATGGGTTTCAACACCTCCATGCTCATCTGCGACCGGATCTCAGGCGCCTCAGGCAGTCTTTCCACCGCATATGGCGCCCATACGGGCATCGGAATCCTTCCCATCCTTCTCTACGGAACGGAAGCCCAGAGAAGCACCTATTTGCCCAAGCTGGCCAGCGGAGAGTGGATCGGTGCCTATTGCCTGACCGAGCCGGGCGCAGGCAGTGACGCCAACAGCGGGAAAACCCGTGCAGTTCCCAGCGCGGATGGAAAGAGCTATTCGATCACCGGACAGAAGATGTGGATCTCCAATGCCGGCTACGCCCAACTCTTCATCGTATTTGCACGCATTGAAGACGACGAGAATATTTCAGCCTTCATCATTGAGGAAGGTACCGAGGGTCTGAGCTTGGGTGAAGAGGAACACAAAATGGGGCTGGCCGCCTCCTCCACCCGACAGGTATTCCTGAACGATGTGGTCGTTCCTGCGGAGAATATGCTCGGAGAACGGAACGGAGGATTCAAGATCGCCGTCAACGCCCTGAATGTCGGGCGCATCAAATTGGCAGCAGCTGTGCTCGATGCCAACCGCCGTGGGATCACGGAATCTCTGAAATACGCCTCGGCCCGCAAGCAATTCAATAAGTCGCTTTCGGAATTTGGTGCGATCCAGCAAAAGCTCGGCCGCATGATGACCCTGCACTGGGTTTCTGAATCTGCATGCTACCGGGCCGGACAAGCCATTGAAGACCACATAGACCGACTCTCCAAGGACGGTTTAGGTCTTCAGGAATCCAAACTCAAAGGAGCCGAAGAATTCGCCATCGAATGTGCCGTACTCAAGGTGCACGCCTCCGAGGCAGGAAGCGTCATCGTGGACGAAGCCGTTCAGATCTTCGGCGGCATGGGGTATTCAGCCGATGCGCCCATGGAGAGTGCCTACCGCGACATTCGTATATCGCGTATTTACGAAGGCACGAACGAGATCAACCGTATGCTCATCGTAGGGATGTTGCTGAAAAAAGCGATGAAGGGACAGCTCGACCTTATGGGACCCGCACTCAAGGTGGGACAGGAACTGATGGAGATCCCCAGCTTTGAGGAGCCCGACGCCGACACGCCCTTTGCTGAAGAAAAAGAGGCATTGGAAAGACTCAAGAAGGCCTTTCTCATGGTGGCCGGAAAAGCCGTTGAACACTTTGCCATGGCTTTGGAAGAAG
>RFXV01000035.1 GCA_009921445.1 Flavobacteriia bacterium | reverse complement strand
GCGGTTCAAGGCGGCGAAAATGGATTCCCGGAGCGCAGGCGATTCATCGGGCAACTGGCGCTTGCACTCGCCGCCATTCCCTTGGGCGCGATCATTCACGGCGTGTGGAAAGGGCGTTACAGATACAGAGTTCTTCATAAAGAATTGTTTTTTCCAGACCTGCCAGAAGCTTTTGACGGCTACCGCATTGTTCAGATTTCAGACCTGCACACCGGCAGTTTTGACGACCGGGAAAAAGTGGGCTACGGCTTGGATCTGGTCAACTCTTTGTCGCCCGATGCACTTCTCTTTACAGGAGACATGGTCAACAACAAGGCCTCTGAATTGGACGGATGGGAAGATCTGTACGCCGATCTATCGGCAAGGGACCTCAAGTTGTCGGTGCTGGGCAATCATGATTATGGGGATTATGTGGCCTGGTCCAGTGAACAGGAAAAAGCCAACAATCTCGATGATCTGAAGAACAGACAAAGGAGGATGGGTTTCGATCTTCTTCTCAATGAACACCGAACGATCGAGCGGGGAGGAAGCAGAATTCACATCGCCGGCGTGGAGAATTGGGGAAAACCGCCCTTCCCTCAGCATGGAGATCTCGACAAGGCCACCAAGGGTATTCCGAAAGACGACTTCACCCTTTTGATGAGCCATGATCCCTCACATTTCGACCTCGAGGTCAAGGGATATGACAAGCATATAGCGCTCACATTCAGCGGACACACCCATGGAATGCAATTCGGCATTGAAATTCCGGGATGGATCAAATGGAGCCCCGTGCGGCTTCGCTACCCTAAATGGGCAGGGCTGTATGAAGAAAACAACAAGCGCTTGTACGTGAACCGCGGATTTGGCTATCTGGCTTTTTACGGAAGGGTGGGTATATGGCCGGAGATCACACAGTTCACCCTTCGTTCCGGTAAAAAGGCTTAGGCTTTAGGGATGCGAACGAGCATTCGGGTGCCTTTCCCCAACTCGCTGCTCTGCACGCTGATCTGCCCATTGTGGTACTGTTCCACGATCCGCTGAGCCAGCGTCAGGCCGAGTCCCCACCCTCTCTTTTTGGTGGTGAAGCCTGGGCGAAATACACTTCTTTGTTGCGCCGACCCCATGCCTTTCCCATCGTCTTCTACAATGATCCGGTGCTGATTCGCTCCAGACTCAAGCCGGATCACTACGGATCCTTCTCCATCGAGGGCATCAATACCATTGCGGATGAGGTTTTCAAGCACCCATTCAAAGAGCGGTGCGTTCAAAAGTGCCACATGCGGTCCCTCGGTTTCGGGCGCAGCAAAGGCCACGACCACTTTTCTGCCGGCGCGTGCCGAGAGATAATCCACGGTGCGTGAGATCACTTCCGAGAGGTCGGCTGATTTCAATTCGGGGATGCTGCCGATCTTGGAAAAGCGGTCCGTGATACGTTCGAGCCGCTGTACATCCCGCTCCATCTCGTCCGTGATCATGCTGTCCACCTTTTTCTCTCTGAGCAAGTGGACCCAACCGACCAGGGAACTCAAAGGAGTTCCGATCTGGTGGGCGGTTTCCCGGGCCATGCCCGTCCAAACCCGATCCTGTTCTGCGCGGCGGGCACTGGAAAAAGCGAGATAGGCCACGCCGACCAAAAGTCCGATCACACCGAGAAGGATGAGCGGATATATTCTCAATTGGGTCAGAAGGTGCGAGTGCCGATAATAGATCAGGTTCATTTGCCCATCGCCGATCACCACCTGAATGGGCTCATGCTCCTCCTGCATGCTGCTGAGCATCTTTTGCTGGTATTCTGGATCATCCGCTTTAAGTGGATCCAGATTCCGTACACTGATGATCTGTCCCTTGCCATCTGTCATGATCAGTGGAATGGTGGTATTGGATTCGATCATCCTTGAGGCCAGTGTGAGCTGCTGATCGTCCGGAGCGGTGAGGATCGTATTCAGTGATTCCGCCCAGAGCTGAAGTTTTTTCTCCTCTTCGTCCCGAAGTTTTTGCAGGAAGGTTTCCGTGTACAGCAGGGTTCCTACACCAACAGCAACTGCACAGAGAAAAAGCAGCAGTTTCCAGGTGTTCTTTTTGCTGTAGACGTCGATCTTCACAGCAGAAAGTTAGGCGCTTTATACGGGTTGATGACAATCCGCACAGCAGGGCGACGCACTGAAGAGGTTTGGCTACTTTTATGGGCTTCATTTTTTATAAGTGTCAGAATCCCTCGTCATCATACCGACGTACAACGAAAGCGAGAATATCGAACCCATGATATTCGAAGTCATGGCTCTCGATGAGGCCTTTGACCTGCTCATCATTGACGACGGATCACCGGATGGAACGGCTGCCAAGGTGCAGTTGCTTCAAAAGGAATTTCCAGACCGGCTTTTTCTCATGGAGCGATCGGAAAAGAAGGGACTTGGAACAGCCTATTTGGCAGGTTTTAGATGGGCACTTGAACGCTCCTATTCCTTCATTTTCGAAATGGATTGTGACTTTTCGCATGACCCACACGATCTGCCCATTCTGTTGAAAGCCTGCCGGGAAGGTGCGGATGTGGTCATTGGCAGCAGGTACTGCAAAGGAGTGAATGTGGTCAACTGGCCGATGGGGCGTGTGCTTTTGTCCTACTATGCCAGTCGTTATGTGCGCTGGGTAACTGGAATGCCGATCGATGACACCACTGCAGGATTCAAATGCTATCGTCGAAAGGTCCTTGAGGCGATCCGATTCGACAAGATCCAGTTCGTTGGCTATGCCTTCCAGATCGAAATGAAGTTCAAATCGTGGTTGTTGGGCTTCAATGTGAAGGAAGTTCCGGTGATCTTCACCGATCGCCAAAAAGGACAGAGCAAGATGAGCAGGAGCATCATCCGAGAAGCGGTCTTTGGAGTGATACAGATGAAATTCAGGAGCCTTTTTGACAAGCGTTACCAACGAAAAGATGCCGGAGGAAAAGAGCAGTAAAGTGCTCATCAAGAATGGCCTCGTGGTCAATGAGGGTCGTTCTGAGATCAAAGATGTGCTCATTGAAGGTCAGCGTATCGAACGGGTGGAGCAGCACATCAGCCCCCGAACCAACGAAAAGGTCATAGACGCTTCGGGGATGTGGGTCTTGCCCGGTCTGATCGATGATCAGGTGCATTTTCGTGAGCCCGGACTCACCCGTAAGGCCGAAATAGCCACAGAATCACGGGCGGCTGTTGCGGGTGGTATAACTTCCTACATTGAGCAGCCCAACACACGCCCACCTGCACTTACCGCCGAGGCGGTGGAGGAGAAATACGCACGGGCAGCAGAATGCTCGATGGCCAATTTTGGTTTCAACATTGGGGCGAGCAATGAAAACCTGGAGGAACTCAAGCGACTTGAAAAGGGACGCTTTCCGGGAGTCAAGGTGTTCATGGGCTCGAGTACCGGGAATATGCTCGTGGATGATGAACAGATGCTGGAAGGGCTCTTCGGAGAACTGGATCAATTGATCATCACCCATTGCGAGGACGAGACGACCATTCAAAACAATCTGGAGGCGGCCCGTCAGCGGTTTGGAGCAGACATTCCAATGGACTGGCATTCGCGGATCCGCAGCGAAGAAGCCTGTTTCCTCTCTTCGTCCCGTGCTGTGGAGATGGCGAGGAAGAAGGGTGCCCGCCTGCACGTCTACCATCTGTCCACCGAAAAAGAGACGGCACTCTTCGACAAGGGCCCGATCGAGGGCAAGAAGATCACGGCCGAAGCTTGTGTCCATCACCTGTGGTTCACCGACAATGACTATGCAGCAAAAGGCAGCCTGATCAAATGGAATCCGGCTGTTAAAACCGAGAAGGACAGGGCTGGGCTATGGAAAGCGTTGCTGGACGACAGAATAGATGTGATCGCCACCGACCATGCGCCGCACTTGTTGGAGGAAAAAATGCAGCCCTACGAGAAGGCCCCTTCGGGAGGCCCCTTGGTTCAGCACTTTTTACCTGCCATGCTTGAATTCGTGCGTCAGGATAAGATCAAGATCGAATGGCTCGTCCAACGCATTTGCCACAACCCTGCGACGCTTTTTCGAATTCAAGACCGCGGATATATCCGCCCAGGCCACTATGCTGATCTGGTAATTGTAGAGCCATCGGCTCCCTGGACGGTCACGAGCGAAAACACACTTTATAAATGTGGCTGGTCGCCTTTTGAAGGAACGAGCTTCAAGTCAAGAGTGGACAAGACGCTCGTCAATGGCCGCGTGGTGTACGACAGGGGGCGATTTGAGAAAAGTCCAATGGGAATGAGGCTGACGCATCATGCGCATTGATCGCATCATAGGAATACTGTTTTTGGTGATCTCCTGCCAGCCGCCGGAGCCGCTTCCGGAAGGAATCCTGGACCACGACGCCATGGTGGAGCTGATGCTCGATGTGCACCTTGTGGAAGGCGCCCGCACAGGAGTGACCATTTCCAACGACTCACTCGGAATCGATGCGTACCACCGTACCGTCATGCTCAACCATGGCCTGGACTCCATCGGCTACCAGAAGAATTTCCAATACTACAGTGCGCGCCCGGGAGAATTTGAACGCATTTTTAGCGAAGTGATCGAGCGGTTAACGGTCATGCAAAGTGAAATGGGCCGCTGATCAGCCCAAGTGCCGACATATGAATTCGACGGTTTCCTCGACCGACCGATAATTCAGGGAGAGCGCATCGACAGACCTTTGGTTGCTGTACCGAGAGATCCTTTGCGCACTGGCGGCGGTTTCCCGAGTGATGGTCGCCTTTCTTCCACCCGTTTTTTCTCTGAGCCAGTGAGCGATCCGAATGGCATGGATCATCCAGGGTCTGGCGGCGCGGTGTGGAGGAGGAAGGTCCATGCTCCGGGCGATCAGAGTGAACAACTCCTTGTAGGCCATATTCTCAGCGATCAGAATGAAACGCCCTTTGTGGGGCGCTTCTGTGGAGTTTGACAGCGTGAGCAATGCAGCCACCACATCCCGAACATCTACAAAACCGTTCGCACCAGCAGTGAAAAAGGAAAAACCACGGCGCACGAGTCCAAAAATGCTGCTGCTTCCTTCGTCACCGAAGCCGGGACCCAGAATGATCCCAGGGTTGACAATGGAGGCATTCAGCCCTTCTTCACGGGCACGCCAGACTTCGAGCTCTGCCAAATACTTCGACTGGGCATAAACAGACTGATCCGGATCGTCTTTCCATACGCTGGATTCGTCCAGGAGTTTATCCTTTTGTTCTTCCGGGGGCCAGCCAAGGGTGGCCACAGAACTCATATGGTGAAAAGCCTTCACATTCTGTGCAAGCGCTTCGTTCACCAGATAGCGGGTCATCAGTGGATTGTCGGTCAGGAGACGCTGCTTATCGTCTGCGTGAAAGGAGACTTGTGCGGCGCAATGGAAAACTTCATCTATGCCCGCAAGAAGAGTCTCTGTGCAGGAAGGATCGATCAGATCGGCGTTCACCCACTCGATGGAGGAGAAGAGCTGTTCAGCGGATGTGCTGTAGATGGAAAAGATCTGAAGCACATGCGCCTTTCGATCGGCGCTTCTGTAGGATGCGCGAACACTGACACCCATTTCTGCAAGATGGAACAGGAGATGGGACCCGACAAGACCGGTTCCTCCGGTGACCAAGATCATGGTCTAAAGATAGCGGGAACCGCCTTCGTCCTCCTCTGAAAGGAAAGCTATTTTTGGGGTCTTAAGTAAAGGAACATGAGCTCATTTGTGGAAGAGATGCGTTGGCGCGGAATGGTACACGATGTGATGCCGGGAACCGAAGAGCTGCTGGAGAAGGAGCAGGTATCGGGTTATATCGGTTTCGACCCGACGGCTGATTCGCTGGGCGTGGGCAATCTGGTTCAGATCATGACGCTCGTGCATTTTCAGCGGGCCGGACACAAGCCGATTGCGCTTGTTGGTGGCGCAACGGGAATGGTAGGCGATCCTTCGGGAAAGAGTCAGGAGCGAAACTTGCTTGACCTTCAAACCCTCGAGGAAAATCTGCAAAAACAAAAAACCCAACTGGAGAAGTTTCTGGATTTCCACTCAGAAAGCAATGCCGCGGAGATCGTCAACAACTATGACTGGTTCAGGGAATTCAGCTTCCTTGGATTCATTCGCGAAGTGGGGAAGCACATGTCCATCAATTATATGCTGGCCAAGGACTCCGTAAAAAGCCGGCTCGAGCAGGGAATGTCCTTCACCGAATTCAGCTACCAACTCATTCAGGGGTACGACTTCCACCATTTGTGGAAAGAAAAAGGGGTGAAGCTGCAGATGGGCGGAAGCGATCAGTGGGGCAACATCACCACAGGCACAGAACTCATTCGCCGCATGTCGGGGGGCGAGGCTTTTGCCTTGACCACTCCCTTGATCAAAAAGTCAGACGGAACGAAATTCGGAAAATCTGAAGGGGGCAATATTTGGTTGGCCCCAGAAAAGACGAGCCCATACAAATTCTATCAATTCTGGTTGAATGCAGCCGATGAAGACGCGGGAGGGTTCCTGCGGATCTTCAGTCTGAAGAACAGGAAAGAGATCGAAGACCTGGAAAAAGAGCATGAGCAGGCGCCGCACCTTCGGATCTTACAAAAGGCCCTGGCGGAGGAGGTGACCGAGAGGGTACATGGCCAGGATGCGCTGGACAAAGCCATCCGTTCTTCTCAGATTTTGTTTGGAAAGGCCACTGAGGAAATGCTGCGCGAACTCAATACAGAGGAGCTGCTGGACATTTTTGAAGGCGTTCCTCAGTTCGAAGTCTCAAGATCTTTTTTGAGCGAAGGCCTTCCGATCATTGAATTGCTCGCTGAGCGAACCCAGATCTTCTCGAGTAAGGGAGAGGCGAGAAAGATGCTGCAAGCCAATGGCGTGGCGCTCAACAAGATCAAGGCGGCTCCTGATCAAACGGTGAGCCCGTCAGATCTGCTCAATGAACGTTTGTTGCTCGTGCAAAAGGGAAAGAAGAACTATTTCCTGATCACTTTCAACTGAGCAGTCAAAAGGAAACATAGTCGTACATGACGTCCCGAATCCGTTCATGGATCTCGGGCCTGGCTTTCTGAAAATAGTAAAAGCGGTAGGGAGACTCTTCCTTTTGGTCTTTGATCTTCGGCGCCTCGAAAGGGATGTTGGCACTGGTGATCACGCAAAATGGACGTGCGCCTCTCAGGACGACGATCATGCGAAAAGGCTCACGGTCTCCGTAGTACTTGAGTGCCCGGCCTGTCTGCCGTTTGATCATGAAGGTGAAATCCTCCTCCTCGCGTTCCTCGAATGAAAGACCCTCAAAAAGGGCTTCCAGGCGCTCTTCCTGGGCGGTTCTCGACTTCGTTTTCAGTATATCTCCGTACTCGATCTCTGGAATGGAGGACGAATGAAAGCGGGTCTTGTGCAATCGCCCCGTCAGTTCCACCTGATGATAGCCTCTGAAGCGACGCATGTCCCAGATCGAATCAGGCACATCTTCGATCTCAACGAGTGTCTTCCCGATGGTGTCCAGATCTTCATTGAACAGCAGACTTCCTTCGGCCAGTATGCCATCCACAAAGTCGATCCTTTGGACAAAGGCGACAAAGTGCACGGTATAAAAGCCGTTCCCCTGAGGAAGCGCGCAGACAGAGACGTCTGGTTGTAACTGAAACATTTCAATATTTCCGCTGAGGTCGGTAAGCTCGGTCTCGGAATCGGTTGTCTGAGCAGATACAAACCATCCCAGCAGAAGCAAGAAGAAAAGAGATGCATTTTTCAGGGTCATACCACTAAGAGATTACAGCCGCGAATATCCGAACGATCCATTCGCCCGAGCACCGCCACGCCTTCTTTTCTTTTTTCGCCAACATCATCGGTGGCAATGAAGCAACAAGAATGCCAGTTGGCCAGGTCGATCACATTGATGCATCCTCTTTTTTTGGAATTAGTTGTATCCAAGGGGTTTCGCGCATCCCTGATCCGCAGCTTCATCCATGGTGGGCAGACAAAGCCGTGGTCCCCTTTGGCATAGGCTTGAGAAAGCAATTCGGTCATGCCGTATTCCGAATGGATGAGGTCTGCGCCCAGGATGGACCGCAGCTCCTGGTGCAGTTCGGCCCGCACACGTTCTTTGCCCCGTCCTTTCATGCCTCCGGTTTCCATGATCAGCACATGGTCCAAGTTCATTGGGCCATATTCAGCCAGGTCCAAGAGCGCATAGGAGGCTCCGATCAAAAGGGGAGCAGGCCGGCAGCCCTTAAGGTCCATCAGTCGCTGGATCAGCTGCTTTTGATCGTCGAGAAAAAATCCATTGCCTTCATGTTCGGAATCCTCCATCCAAAGGCGGCACATTTCCACAAGAGAGGAGTCACCGTTTTGCAGGTAGTGGGGCAATAGAGCGAGAATGGGACGGCCTTTAATTGGACCAAAAAGAAGCTCGAACGCCTTCCGACTGAACGTTTGATAGATATCGAATGCCTCGTCAGTCAGGGAATGTGCCGAACGAAGACCTTGGGTGCCGCTGCTGAGAAAGCGTTTCTTGACGGCGGCATCATTTTGTAGAACATTGTGGGATTTAAAAAAAGAGATCGGGAGGAACGGGATGTCCTCCAATCGATGCACCCGATCGGCATCCACGCCGAGCTGTCTGCACCATTCGGAATAAACGGGCGTGTGCGCATATTGCCAGCGGAAGGCTTCAATGGCGGTCTGTTCGAAAGAGGCTGCATCCGAAATCGAGGCGAGTCTATCTTTGAGGAAGGGCAAACGAAAGCTATGGTTTCAACGTTCGGTTCAAAGATGCACAAGCTTTATCTGTTCTTCATGCTCCTTCCGGCCTTCTCATGCATTGACGAAAAGCAATTCTCCAATGTTCCTTTTCTGCGCTTCGAAGAGTCGGAATGGATACAGGTCCAAGTGCAAGGTGTCGGCACGGTCGACAGGCTTCGCGTCAGGCTCTATTTCACTGATGGAGACGGAGATGTTGGGCTTGAGGACGAACAAACCGATCCGCCATTCGATGCCGATTCACCATTCCATTACAACCTATGGGTTCGTTATTTGGAACAGTCGGGAGACACGCTGCTGGAACTCCCTGACACTGAATTTTCTATCCGGGTACCCGATCTGACGCCCAAAGGTCAGAACAAAACACTGGAGGCGGAGATCGAATATGACATCGATCTTTCTCAGGCTGCTTCTGACAGCGTGGAATTTCGCTTTATCCTCGTGGACAGAAGCCTGCAGCTCAGCAACGAAGTGAGCAGCGGGCTCATTCCGTCCGATCCTTAGTCGTTGGTGTTGCGTCTTTCCCGGCCGAAGGCGAGTTCGAGGGAAACGCTTTGTACATGATCCCCCAGCCGCTCCAGCTCATTGATGAGCTCGTGGTAATACAGCCCGCTTTGGATCTTCAATTTCTTGCGCTCCATCAGCTGCAGGTAGTTGCGGTGGAGTTGCTTGAATTGGCCGTCAACCTCCTTCTCTTTCAGCACCACAGCTTTTTCATCGATGTCTTTTTGGTTGCCGGATAAGTTGGCATTCATTAGGTCGAGGGCTTCCTGTACAAGGCTTATGAAACTCACCAGACTTTGTCGAAGCTCCGGGGTGAAATAGGCTTTTTCCTTTTTGCTGCGCACCATGAAAAGACCGATCTTCAAAATGAGATCGCAACTGCGTTCCAGATAGTTGCTCGCGGCCAGGATAGCTCGTATCTGCTCGCTTGCCCTTGGGCTGATCTCCGTCGAACTGATCTGCGACAGATAATCCGCGATCTCCACTTCCATCTTATCCGTTATCCGCTCGATCCGCTCGATCTGCTCAAGGAATTGCTTTTGTGCCCGAGAATCGGTTTCCAAAAGGATGCGGGACAGATAGCCATACGCCTTGTTGACTTGCTTGCCGAACCGGACCAGTTCTCGCTGGGCTTCGACAATGCTGAGTTCGGAGGTGCCCATCAGTCGAGCTGAAAGAAATTCCAGCGTGTAGATGTCGTCTCCCTCAACCTTCGAAGGCAGGAGTTTGGTGAGCCAGTTCATCGAATGCCGCACCAGATCCGTGGACAGGAAGAGAAGCACATTGAGCAAATTGAAAAGTGTATGGAAAGCCGCCAAACTCAGAGTGAAAATGGTGCGCTCGTTGGCCAGATCACTGTTCACGTTCTCAGCGAAGGCGGTGATAAGGGGGGCGAGTACGGGCAGCAGGAAGAACATCCATACACTTCCGATCAGATTGAACAAAAAATGGAATCGGGCCACTCTTTTTCCGTGGACATTGGCCACCACGGCCGCGAGATTGGCGGTCGTGGTCGTTCCGATATTCTCACCAAGGATCAGGGCCATCCCCGAGGGCAGACCGATCCACTCCTGGCTGATGAGTAAAAGAGTGAATGCCGTGGTGACGCTGGATGACTGCAGGATCATCGTGAAGACGACGCCCACAGCGATGAACAGGAGGGAGGAGAACAGGCTCTCGAAATAGGTTTCAGTGGGCCCGCCGAACTCTTGCATCAAGCCGATCAAGGGAAAGGACTCATCCAGGCGGGGAATCCCTTCTTTCAACAGCCCCAATCCAAGAAAGAGCAGTCCAAAACCGATCACACTTTCTCCCAAAGCACGCAGTTGCTCCTTATTGACCAATAAGAGGATAAGGCCCACCCCGACAAAAGGGAGGGCAATGGCCGATAAACTGAAACTTCCGAGGCCGAGAAGGGAAATGAGCCAGGCGGTCATCGTGGTGCCCACATTGGATCCCATGATCAGAAAAGCCGCCTCGTTGAATGCCAGCATTCCAGCGTTCACCAAACTGACGACCATCACAGTGACGGCAGATGATGACTGGATCAGTGAGGTGGCAAAAAAACCGGTCGTCCAGGCACTGAATCGGTTGGAGGCAACGGCTCGGAGCGCTTTTCTCAAACCACTGCCTGCCATTCGCTGCACCGCATCGCTCATGACCTTCATCCCATAAATGAAAAGGGCCAGAGCGCCCAGAATATTCAGCACGAGGAGGACCATAGGAAGGAGAAACAGGCCTAAGAACCCACCCCTGCAGAAAGCCTCTGCAGGGATCGGCTCATTTCATCATTCGTTCTTGAGCAGGCGAAGTGTGCGACTCTTTTCGCCTTGAACGATGCGCAAAGAATAGACACCCGAAGCATAATTCTCGATATCGAGCTTGTGTTGCCCGTTCAATATGATTCCTTCCTGAAGCACAACACCCAAAGAATTGATGAGCATGAATTCTGCGGTCATGGGATCCTTCAGAGCAATGTTGAGTCGGTCTTTTGCAGGGTTGGGATAAACAGAAACCCCCTGAAGATGGAATTCATCCACAGATACGACAGGTGCCAAATTACCTGGTGATCCCACGTCCCCTCCGGTACTGATGTAGGCACCGTTTACACCGTCTGCGGAATTGCCCACCAAAAGGCAGGATGCATCGAACTCAACCGATACTCCGGCCAGGGCATTGGTGTATTCTGCCCGGCAGATCTCTGCGCCATTATCGGCATATATAGCGACCGCATCTCCGTTCTGACTCAGGCTGGGCATATTGCCGCTCACCTCATCAGAGCTCAGGATGTTCAAAGGTGGATTGGAAAGGATCAAGAGCCATTCGGTACGGAAGGCGTCTTCGTCGGCGGACAGACCATCCCAAACAACGATGGACGCCCCACCTGCGATCGTTTGTGTGGGGAAAGTAACAGTTCCCGCATTGAAGCTGTTGTCATCGTAGGAGAATCCACTGATGTCGATCGGGTCGGCACCCGTATTGGTCAATTCCCACCAGTCGCCATTCAGATTGGCTGATGCGGTGTTCGAACCGCTCATGATCTCGGTAATGGCCAGAGTAGGAGGCGCAGGAAGACGAATGTCCTGTGCGTAGCGGGGCAGTATCTGGTAGCCATCCGTATACGGCGCAGAATTGTCGAACTGCCCTCCGATCCCCAATACATCGAAAGCAGTCACTGGAGGCGCTACATTGTCGTCCACATCGGTATCCCTGTCGATGCGCATAACGTAAGTGTTGACGCCATCTGACAGATCGACATTCGCGTTGTTCCCTGGGGCCGGCCATTGGGTGGCATCGACCAAAGTCACGTTGTCGATCCGGATGAGGTTCGATTCCGTGGATTCATTGAGGGCGGTCACCGTCAGCGGATTGGGCAGGGTGTTTCCGCTGCTGATCACCGTGATGGAATCAGGGAAGAGCTCTGCAAGGCCATTGTAATCGGCAACCGTACCGACAATACGCACCTGGTCTCCCTCGATCGGACTGTATGGAATGTTGTTGAGTGAGTAGAAGATGCTGATGCCGCTGGTTGCGTCCTGAACGGTGAATTGTGCATTGGTGCCCGTGGCCGATTGAACGTTGTACCCAAGAACAAGCCCTTCGATCTTGCAATAGACGCCAATGGAATCCAATTCGCCATTTGTATTCACGCCGCGGATATCGGCAATGTTGTAAGTGGGGATGGGGATGTCGTTGTCTATGATGGTAAAGACCATGGAGCTGATCGGTCCGACACTGACGCCACCTGTTACGTTCACCACACTGAGGGTGACACTTTCATTCCCTTCCTGCAGCTGATCATCAACGATGATGCCCTGGATGGTCAGGATGGAATCGCCTGCACTGAAATTCATGGACAAAAGACCTGTTGTTGTGTCCACTGCCGGAATCGTAGAAGCGTCCTGAGGGGTAAGCCCAGCACCCGGAATAAAGGAAAGGTCCAGCACCCCGGCTGCCGCCGCTGGTGGATAGATATTGATCTGTATGGCTACTGTTCCAGCGGATTCGATCGCATCCTGAGTTGCAGAAGCAAAATTCACGGTCGGGCTGGTCGGGTTATTGGAAATGAAATCGGCCATGCTGCTCGGCTGTATCTGATAGCCGCCTGTGTAAGGAGAGGAATTGTCGTACTGACTTCCAGCCCCTCGCAGGTTGAATAGTCCAGATGGCGGTGTTGCACCATCGATGTCCGTTGCCGAATTGATGCGAACCAAGTAAGTGTTGCTGCCATCGCTTACATCCACATTGGCACTGTTTCCTGCAGTTGGCCACTGAGAAGGGTTCACCAATGAAACATTGTTCAGTTGCAGATAGCCTCCTTCATATGACTCGTCCAGCGGACCGCTGACGGACACGGGGTTGCTCAGCGTGTTGCCGCTGCTGATCAGGGTAATGGTGTCGGGAATGATCTCTGTCAGCCCATTGTACTGGGCGATGCTTCCCACGATCTCTATGCTGTCTCCAACAGCCACCGTGTAGTTGCTGACGTCATTGAAGTTGAACACATTGATCCCTGCCGTGTGGTCCTTGATCCAGAAAGAAAGACCATTTCCACCACGAAAGTCAATGGTAAAGACCGTTCCGCGAAGCCGGCAAAGAACATTCAGGGAGTCGGCATCGCCTGTGGCCGGATCGGTGCCGCGAACATCGGCAATATTGTAATTGGGGATCCCTCCT
>RFXV01000034.1 GCA_009921445.1 Flavobacteriia bacterium | reverse complement strand
CTTAATTATTTTCTTTGGTTACTGTCGTTTTTTTTAGCTGCCGCACAACTCCTTATAACATCATAACAACTACTCTTTGCAGGCCACTTGAATGTGGTATCGTCAGGTTTGTGAGTGATAGCCGTAAAGGAGCGTTGACCATGAAGGATTGACTGATTTCGCTCTCAATTTAATAAGAAGACAAAATGCTCAGTGCTTTTGAAGTGTTAAGATGGGAGTACTCACCCTTAAAGCGGCTTCGTGATCCCTTATGGGGGAGGCATCAAGCAAACAAAAAGCCATAAGCTGCGCTTCCGCTTTTTTATTCCCTTCAGTCCAGTCTCAAGCAAGCTTGGCCCGGACTTTCAGGAATAAAAAAACCGCCTTTTCGGCGGCTTTTTATTTGCTTGGCGGAGAGTGAGGGATTCGAACCCCCGGAGGTGTTACCCTCAATGGTTTTCAAGACCACCGCAATCGACCACTCTGCCAACTCTCCGGGGCAAAAATAGACCCATCTTCTCAAACTGTGCAAGAAGATTTTAAGGGCAGCAGGAGAAGCGGCTCAGTCCCACTCCTCAAGCAGTTCCTGCATATTCTGCTCCTCCACATAGGCGTCGTAGCAGTCCAAGAGGCTCACCAACAGTTGATAGTCTGTGGCGTGGCGGATGGCGCGGGGCGAGTAGCGGCAATAAAAACTAAAAGTGGCCACTTCCTCACGGCTCATCCCGGTGAGTTCGCGTAAGATCTCTCCGTTGCGTCCGGCGAGTTTTCGGCGGAAGGCGTCTTTGGCCACCAGCTTTTTGAGTTCGCGCAGCTGACGTGGCGTCTTGCCGAATTGCTCGTACAACAGATCCAATGGGTTGGCCATGGTGGCCGGCAGATGTACTGGCATGACTATGTCCTCCTCCCTGGGCACCAATGGTTCTCCGATCTCCATTTCTTTAGGATCGTTCGAAGTGAGCTCGTAAGCGAAGATGCCCACTTCATCCAACAGGTAGTTCTGTTCCTTCAGCCGAACGATCAGTTCCCTTTCGTAATTCGAGTCGCTCACCTCCACAGTGGAATAGGAGTAGCTCAAGTGGGAGAAGACCAGCGTATCGCCCGTTCGTGCATTCAGGTGGAATCGTCCGAGGGCGTCGGTCAGCGTGCCCTGTTCGCTGCGGGTATTGGCCACATGGGCAGCGGGAACCACCAGTCCGGTCTTAAATTCAAAGACCTGGCCGTAGATCAAGTGGTCTTTTTCCTGCGCCCCGATCAGCAGAGGAAAGACAAGGGCCCACAGCGTGCAGCGGCGGATGTATTTTCGATATTCGCAGTTCACTTTATCCCAATCGAATGTCAGAGGACAAGAAGATCATCTTTTCGATGAGCGGCGTCTCCAAGACGCTTCCCCACAACAACAAGACCATCATCAAAGACATCTATCTCAGCTTCTTCTATGGAGCGAAGATCGGCATCCTTGGTTTGAACGGATCGGGTAAGTCCACCTTGCTGAAGATCATTGCAGGAGTGGAAAAGAACTACCAGGGCGATGTGGTCTGGTCGCAGGGCTACAGCGTGGGTTATTTGGAGCAGGAGCCGCAGCTGGATGAAGAGAAGACTGTGATCGAGGTCGTTCGTGAGGGCGCATCGGAGATCACGGCCATTTTGGACGAATACAACAAGATCAACGACGATTTTGGGCTTCCGGAAGTTTATGAGGACGCCGATAAGATGGAGAAGCTCATGGGACGTCAGGCCGAGCTGCAGGACAAGATCGATGCCGCCAATGGCTGGGAACTCGACGTCATGCTCAACCGTGCCATGGATGCCCTGAACTGTCCGGAGAGCGATACGCCTGTGAAGGTGCTTTCTGGGGGAGAGCGCAGGCGTGTGGCCCTGTGCCGTCTGCTGATCCAGAACCCGGATGTGCTGCTTTTGGACGAACCCACCAACCACCTCGACGCCGAGTCTGTGCTTTGGCTGGAAAATCACCTCTCTCAATATGCAGGAACGGTCATTGCCGTCACGCACGACCGCTACTTTCTGGACAATGTGGCCGGATGGATCCTCGAGCTGGACAGGGGAGAAGGCATCCCCTGGAAGGGCAACTACTCCAGCTGGCTCGATCAGAAGACCAAGCGCCTTGAACAGGAAGAGAAGCAGGCTTCCAAGCGCCGCAAGACCCTTGAGCGCGAGCTGGACTGGGTGCGCATGAATCCAAAAGGACGGCAGGCCAAGAGCAAAGCCCGACTGTCCAACTACGACAAGATGCTGCAGCAGGAACAGAAAGAGCGGGAAGACAAGCTCGAGATCTTCATCCCGCCTGGTCCGCGGCTCGGAACTGAGGTGATCGAGGCGGAGTCGGTGGCCAAAGGCTTCGACGAAAAGCTTCTTTACGACAACCTGAACTTCAAACTGCCCCCGGCGGGTATCGTGGGCATCATCGGGCCGAATGGTGCAGGTAAGTCCACCATCTTCCGCATGATCATGGATCAGCAGAAGCCCGACTCGGGCAGCTTCAAGATCGGGGAGACGGTCAAGATCGCCTATATCGATCAGAGCCATGAGAAAATGGATCCGGAGAAATCCATCTTCGAGATCGTCGGCGATGGGGCAGAGCACTTTGAACTCGGTGGAAAGACCATGAACGCCCGGGCCTATCTGAGCCGTTTCAATTTCAGCGGGGGCGATCAGAGCAAGAAGATCGGTGTGCTGTCCGGTGGGGAGCGCAACCGCCTGCATCTGGCCATGGCGCTCAAGGAAGGGGGCAATGTCCTTCTGCTGGACGAACCCACCAACGATCTGGATGTGAACACACTTCGTGCGTTGGAAGAAGCGCTGGAGAATTTTGCGGGCTGTGCGGTGATCATCAGCCACGACCGCTGGTTCCTGGACCGTGTATGCACCCACATTCTGGCCTTTGAGGGCGATTCAGAGGTCTATTATTTCGAGGGCGGATTCTCCGAATACGAAGAGAACAAGAAGAAGCGATTGGGCGAGGTGGAACCCAAGAAATTCCGCTACAAAAAGCTGATGAAGTAAGGGCGCACCGACTTGGCGTGTGCGTAGCTTCGCAAGGGATGAAAAAGACAGATGTGCTGATCGTAGGAGGTGGCCCTGCAGGCAGTGCCTGTGCGATGATGCTGGCCGATGCCGGTGTTTCGGTCACCTTGCTGGACAAGGCGTCTTTTCCGCGTGATAAGATCTGCGGAGATGCCCTTTCGCCCGATGTACTGAATCAGTTGGTGCAGGTGCGTCCGGCCTTGCGCGCACATTTCGACCTCCAGGAAAAAAAGCAACGGATCAACGGCATGCGGCTGGTGGCGCCCAGCGGCGTCCACTTTGACCTCATGCTCCATTCGGCGGCCGAAAAGCTGGACGGATTTGTCATGTCGCGCATGGAATTCGACCGCACCCTGAATGAGGAAGTGCGAAAGACCGGGAACATCGATCTGCACGAAGGAGTGCGCGTCAAAAAGTGTACGCCTGTGGAAGGCGGAATGCACGTGGAGACCGATCAGGGCGAGTGGAACACCCGCATGCTGGTGGGCGCGGACGGCGCACATTCTGTTGTGGCCAAGCAGCTGGCTGGCTTTGAAATGGACCGCAAGCATTATTGTGCGGCCTTGCGCGTTTATTACGAAAACGTCGATTGGGCAGACCACGATGCAGACGTGATCGAACTGCACTTTTTATCCGAGGTATCGCCGGGCTATCTCTGGGTATTTCCCATGGAAGGCAACAAGGCCAATGTGGGCATCGGTATGCTCAGTGAATACGTTTCGAAAAAGAACGTGAACCTCAAGGAGGAGCTGGAAAAGGCGATCGCCACACATACGCGATTGGCGCCCCGATTCAAGAACGCACAAGCGCTGGAGTCCATCAAGGGATTTGGCATTCCCTTGGGGTCCAAAAAGTTTCCACTTTCAGGAGATCATTTCCTGCTCACCGGTGACGCAGCTTCGCTGGTGGATCCTGTTTCGGGCGAAGGCATTGCCAACGCCTTGCGCAGCGGACGCTTTGCCGCCGATCACATTCAAAAGGCCCTGAAGGCAGATCGATTCGATGCGTCTTTCAACAAGGCCTACGACAAGCGCCTGTACAAGGCTATCTGGGCAGAGCTCCGCATCTCTCGATTCATCCAAAAGCTCTTTACCAGCCCCAAGCGGGTGGAGTGGATCACCCGCCTGATCAGCAACAACAAGACAGTTCGGCGCACCATCGACCGTTGGCTCTTTGACGATCATCTGATGACGCATTGGAACGAGCCCTCCTATTATTGGCGCAAGTGGACGGGCAGAAAAAAAGCGCAGACTACTGCGCCCGTTTCTGTGCTGCAGCAGAAATGACGTCCTGCAGAAAGTCACCGATCAACCGGTCCCAATGCGCTTTGTTGGTCACGTAATCAGCATAGGCTACATCCATGCGGTTCGGAAAGGAACTCCTCCGGTGCATGCCCTTTAAGGCCATTTGGATCCCCTCAGTTTCCGCATAACTGAGCAGCCAGTTCTGTTGGCGCATAAAAGAGAACATACGCTTTCGTCCTTCAGTCATGTGGGCTGTGGCCTCAGCCAATTCGGTGTGCACCCGATCCACAAAATCCGTGAGCGGGATGGATGTATATCGATCCCAATCCCTGGCCAACACATGATCGATGAGCAGGTCGCTCACCACCGGCGCATATTTTCCTTGGCTGGGGCGCAAGGAGGCAATGAGTTCCTCTGTTTTGGGATGGCTGTCTGTAAAAGTGTCGATGAAGTGGTGCAGCCGAACGCCTTTTTGAATGGAGGCGGGCAGCTTCGACCATTTTGACCGTGGGAGTCCATCGGCAATGAAGTTGCCAATAAGCAAATGCGGGTCGTCGCCCGACAATAGACAATGCCCGAGGATGTTCACCCCAATAGTTTGTAGAAGAGTCGGGGGCTCAGCGCGTGCAATGGAACGGCCAGCAGCTCCTTTCTGCCGATGTATCGGTGGAAGCGATCACTTTCCAAGGCCCTGATCAGCTTTTGTGCAAATAGGTCTGCGGGCATGCCGTTTTCCTGGGCTTTGCTGTTTCGCTGGAGCGGATTGCCCTGAGCATCCAAAGAGTTCAGGGTCACTTCTGTTTTGATGAAGCCCGGGCTGATGACCTGCACCTTGATCCCGGTCTTTTTCAATTCTTCCTTTAGGCTTTCGAAATACACGATAAGAGCGGCTTTGGATGCTGAATAGGCCGCCAGTTTGCGCTGACCGAATTTTCCGGCAATGCTTCCAATGGCCACGATGTGGCCGGCATTTCTTTCGATCAGATGGGGGAGCAGCGATTTGGCCAGGGCCACATGGCCGTGATAATTCACCTCAAGGATCTTCCGTTCCACCTCATTGGTGGTTTCCAGTACGGTTCCCGACTGTCCGATGCCCGCATTGGAGATCAAAAGATCGATGGAGCCTAAGTACTCCAGAGCCTCTTTCACCCATTGGCCGCTATGGACATGCTGTTCCATATCCAGTGGAAGGATCTCGATCTGTTCGGGATGAGCGCACTCTTCTTTGACCATTTCGAGAACATCCGCCCGTCTTGCCGAGAGCAGAAGCTGAGCGCCCATGGCGCTGAAAGACTTTGCGGCCGCCTTTCCGATTCCAGAAGAGGCACCTGTGATCCATATCTTTTTTCCCTGAAATTGGCGCATATGGCGAAGGTACACGTCACGTCCGAACACTCGCCTTTGGCAGCTGTGGTCCAATTTTCGCTCAAGCCCTGCCGTTGTAGTGAAAAGCCCTTATATTTGCGCCCCGGAAATGGACGCGTAGCCATTGAATCATTGAAGCCATGAAAAGAACTTTTCAGCCATCCAATAGAAAGCGCCGCAACAAGCACGGTTTTCGTGAGCGCATGAGTTCCGTAACCGGTCGCCGAGTTTTGGCCACACGCCGGGCAAAAGGCCGCAAGCGTTTGACGGTCTCCGACGAGATGAAGTCCAAAGGCTGATTGTCGATATAAAGAGAATAAAAAGGTGTCTTCCTTCCCGGAGACGCCTTTTTTTGTACCCGATATTTACTCCTTAGGAAGACCCTAAATCCAATACCGATCATGCCCAAAGATTCCAGCATTCGTTCCATCCTCATCATTGGAAGC
This sequence comes from Flavobacteriia bacterium, assembly GCA_009921445.1. Taxonomy (GTDB): domain Bacteria; phylum Bacteroidota; class Bacteroidia; order Flavobacteriales; family Schleiferiaceae; genus RFXV01. Next base: position 7,392 of record RFXV01000034.1, on the reverse strand, counting down.
GGACCCATTGTCATTGGGCAGGCCTGTGAATTCGACTATTCTGGATCTCAGGCTTCCCGATCGCTGCGGGAGGAGGGCATCGAGGTCACGCTGATCAATTCCAATCCTGCCACCATCATGACCGATGAAGTGGTGGCCGATCACATTTACCTCTTGCCCCTGGAGGTGGAGTCTTTGGAAAAGATCCTCAAGGAACAGAAAATAGATGCGGTGCTCCCGACCATGGGCGGGCAGACAGCGCTCAACCTTTGCATCGAAGCCGACAAGAGCGGTTTGTGGGAGGAATACGGGGTGAAGATCATCGGCGTGGACATCAATGCGATCAACATCACAGAAGACCGGGAGCAGTTTCGCGTGCTGATGAACGAGATCGGCATCGGAATGGCACCAAGCCAGACGGCCACATCTTATCTCAAGGGCAAAGAGATCGCCCAGAAGTTTGGCTTTCCGCTCTGTATCCGTCCTTCCTTCACCTTAGGGGGCAGCGGCGCATCCTTTGTTTGGAACAAAGAAGAATTCGACGACCGGCTGAAAAGAGGTTTGGAGTCTTCGCCCATCCACGAGGTGATGATCGACAAGGCGCTGCTGGGCTGGAAGGAATTTGAGCTGGAACTGCTCCGCGACTCGGCCGACAACGTGATCATCATCTGCTCCATCGAGAACATGGATCCCATGGGCATTCACACAGGAGATTCGATCACAGTGGCTCCGGCGCTGACCCTGAGCGATTCGACCTATCAGCGCATGCGGGACATGGCCATCAAGATGATGCGTGCCATTGGGAATTTTGCCGGAGGCTGCAATGTGCAGTTCGCCGTCAGCCCGGACGAGAAGGAGGAGATCGTGACCATCGAGATCAATCCGAGGGTCTCCCGATCTTCGGCATTGGCATCCAAGGCCACAGGCTACCCCATCGCCAAGATCGCCGCCAAACTGGCCATTGGCTATCGCTTGGATGAATTGAGCAATCCGATCACCGGTACCACCACTGCCTACTTTGAGCCCACGCTGGACTATGTCATTGTGAAGATCCCGCGTTGGAACTTCGATAAGTTCGAAGGGGCAGACCGCACCTTGGGGCTGCAGATGAAGTCTGTGGGCGAAGTGATGGGCATCGGCAGGACCTTCCAGGAGGCTCTGCACAAAGCAGCCCAAAGCCTGGAGGTCAAGCGGAACGGACTGGGTGCGGATGGAAAGGGTTATACAGATCAGGATCAGGTCATAGAGAAGCTCACCCACGCCAGCTGGAACCGCGTCTTTGTCATCTACGATGCCATCCAGATGGGCATTCCGCTCCGCAAGATCCACGACATCACCAAGATCGATATCTGGTTCCTCAAGCAGATGGAAGACCTGGTGCGCGTTCAGTCACAGATCGAGTCGCACACCCTCAACAGCCTGCCAAGAGAACTGCTGCTCGAGGCCAAGACCAAGGGCTTTGCAGATCGGCAGATCGCCCATATGATGCGATGTTTGGAAAGCGAGGTGCACCAGCGCCGTGTGGATGAGGGCATTGAGCGCGTCTGGAAATTGGTGGATACCTGTGCGGCGGAATTCCCTGCGCAAACCCCGTACTACTATTCCACCTTCGAAGGCGAACTGACCGATAAGGAGAACAAGCGCTATTCAGAGAACGAAAGCGTCCGCACCGACAAAAAGAAGGTCGTGGTGCTGGGCTCAGGTCCCAACCGCATCGGTCAGGGCATTGAATTCGATTACTGCTGTGTGCACGGCGTACTCACTTCCAAGGAGTGCGGCTACGAGACGATCATGATCAACTGCAATCCGGAAACGGTTTCCACAGATTTCGACACGGCGGATAAGCTCTATTTCGAGCCGGTATTCTGGGAGCACATCTACGACATCATTCGGCACGAGAAGCCGGAGGGGGTCATCGTACAGCTCGGCGGACAGACCGCACTCAAACTGGCTGAGAAGCTCGATCGCTACGGCATCCCCATCCTGGGAACGAGCTTTGAATCGCTGGATCTGGCCGAAGACAGAGGCCGTTTCTCGAATCTGCTCAAGGAACAGGGCATACCCTATCCCGAATTCGGCGTGATCACCAATGCCGATGAGGCACGGGAACTGGCCAACCAACTCGGATTCCCGATCCTGGTGCGTCCTTCCTATGTATTGGGAGGTGCGGGAATGAAGATCGTCATCAATCAGGAAGAGTTGGAGCACCACGTGGTCGAACTCTTCAAGGATTTCCCGGGGAACCGCGTTCTGCTGGATCATTATCTCGAAGGAGCCATCGAGGCCGAGGCTGATGCCATCAGCGATGGGGAAGAGGTCTACATCATTGGTATCATGGAGCACATCGAGCCCTGCGGGATCCACTCGGGCGATTCCAATGCCACCCTGCCGCCCTTCAACCTGGGCGAACTGATCCTCGATCAGATAAGGGAATACACCCACACCATTGCCAAGGCCCTCGGTACAGTGGGGCTTTTGAATATTCAGTTCGCGGTCAAGGATGACAAGGTCTACATCATCGAGGCCAATCCAAGGGCGTCCCGCACAGTGCCATTCATCGCCAAGGCCTATGGCGAGCCTTATGTTCATTACGCCACGCGCTTGATCCTCAAGGAAAACAAAGTCAGCGACTTCGATTTCAATCCGCAACTCGAGGGATTCGCTATCAAGAGTCCGGTCTTTTCCTTCAATAAATTCCCGGATGTCGACAAGAACCTGGGTCCACAGATGCGCAGCACGGGCGAGGCCATCCACTTTATCGACAACCTGAGGTCGCCCATCTTCAAGCGCATCTACAGCGAGCGGAACCTCTACTTAAGCAAATAGGAAGAGCATGTTCCGAAGTATCCTTGTATTTCTTTCGGTCTACCTGATCTACGGTCTGCTCCGTCAGCTGTTTTCTGCTGCGCGAAGGAAGAGTCCATTCAACCCTTCCGCAGGAACACGGCCATCTGCCAAAAAAGAAAAAGACTGGGGTGGCACCTACGTGGACTATGAAGAGGTGAAGGAGGACGACCCCAAGGATTGACCTCCGTCATGGGATCTGCCGCTCCACTTCGCATACTTATTCTGACCTATTACTGGCCACCGGCAGGTGGTCCGGGCGTTCAGCGGTGGCTGAAGCTGAGCAAATACCTCGCAGAACGGGGTGCAGAGGTGGAGGTGGTCACCGTGGATCCCAGTCAGGCCACCTGGCCCGTTCGCGATGAGGATCTCCTTCATGAAGTTCATCCATCTGTTCGGGTGCACCACACAGCGACCCATGAGCCATTTGCTGCCTATCTCAGGGCCACTGGCCGCAAAGAGGTGCCCTATAGCGGTTTTGCCAATGAGGTTTCACGTCCGGGTCTTCGCCAGCGGGCGGCCAAGTGGATCCGTGGAAATCTCTTTTTGCCCGATGCCCGAAAAGGCTGGAACCGCCACGCCCTGAAAAAGGCCGAGGCCATCTATGCAAGATCTGCTCCCGATGTGCTGATCACCACCGGCCCGCCGCATTCCACCCATTTGGTCGGTGCTGCGCTCAAAAAGCGCTTCGGAATTCAGTGGATCGCCGACTTCCGAGACCCTTGGACAGATATCTACTACTACGACAGTTTGTATCCGACGCCTCTGGCCCGACGGATGGACCGGCGGATGGAACAGTCGGTATTGGAAGAGGCGGACCATGTATTGGCCTCCAGTCCTTACCTGAAGGAATTGCTTCAGGGCAAGACCGGCAGGAGAGAGGGATTCCACTTTTTCCCCAATGGTTATGATCCAGCCGACCTGAAAGAGCCTGCTGCAGCTGTGAATACCCATCATCTGGTCTATACCGGCACGCTGACCCAGCTCTATCCGATCCATTCAGTGCTCAAGGCGCTGGAGCAGATCGATGGGCAGACAAAATGGACCATCGACCTGTATGGCAAAGCGGACGATACGACACGCCGCTCTTTGGCCGATTCGGCCTGCAGCTTTCAGGCCCATGGTTTTGTGCCGCATCAGGAAGCTGTACAACAGATGCGGTCAGCCGACGTATTGCTCCTGGTCATTCCCGATCAACAGCCCAACAAGGGCATCATCCCGGGAAAGATATTCGAATACATGGGCTCAGGTCGTCCGGTGCTTGGCATTGGCCCCACCGACTGTGATGCCGCCCAATTGATCCGGCAAAGCGGAAGCGGCGCCTTCTTCGGTTATGAGGATGTAAACGGTATTCGCCGTTTCCTGGAATCGCCTGCCCGCACAACAGGCAAAGTGCCTGTTGCTCATTATTCGCGGCCAGCTCAGGCAGAAGCGCTCGAAGCTATTGTTCGTCGGTCGTAATACCCGTTTCTGTCGAACGCTGCCGATAGGCCATGAAGCCGGCGGCCAAAAGCGAGAGAACGAGCAGCCCGGAGAAGGCCTTGTTCACCTGTTCACCGATCATATAGGTTTTCGGCTCAAAGCGGAAGATGATCTCGTGTGTGCCTGGAGGAATGCGCATGCCCCGAAGCAGGTAATTCACGCGTATGTGTGGAACTTCATTTCCGTTTAAATAAACCTTCCAGTCGTGGTCAACCCCTTCGTAGTAGATCTCTGAGAAGACCGCGAGCAGATCGGCACCCGAGGGATTGCTGGCCGTATAGGTCATCTTCTTCGGATCATAGGAGGTGAGCTGGATATTCGCGCCTTGCGTCTGGTTGCCGATGGCGTTCAAATAGCCCTTGTAGCGCGCATCCACGACGGCTTCAGTGGCCGGGGTGAACACATCGGCATTGAGTGCCTGCATCTCTGCATCCGCGTCGGGGACCCATTCTATATCGCGCACGAACCAGGCATTGCCCAGAGCGCCTGCATTCCGCTGGGCCACTTCCTGTCCGTTGCGGTCTCCCAAAATGTATTTGGTGTTGAGCATGTTCAGCACCTGTATGTTGTTCTTGGCGATCTGATTCTCGATCAGGTCCTGATACTTGATCAGCTTGGCTCCATGGTATCCGCCCACGCTTTTGTGATGGTAGGAAGTATAGGAGTCTGAAGTGGGGCTCACTGTGGAATTGAACACCCGGTAGTGGATGTCCGGATCCTGAAGGATCTGCTGATCGGCTGCACTGGCCGCATAATTCTGATCGAATTGCTTGGCACTCAAAAAGTCATCCTTGTTCACATGGCTTTGATCGAAGAGCCAGAGGTCGCCCACGACGACCAATCCAAGGATCGGGATCATCTGTTGCAGCTTGAGCTGACCCTTTTGGAAGAACCACAGAATGCCCCAGGTCAAGGCGGCAAATCCGATCGAACGGGCGGCGCTTTTGGTCAGAACCGATTTCCTGTCGGCGATCAGCTGGTCGATATCAAACCCCTGCTGTGCAAGCTGGGCGTCGCGCATGCCCTCGAAGGACAGGAAGGCAGGTGAGATGAATCCAAAGAAGATGAAAATGCCACCGCAGATATACCCGGCCTTGAGCAGGATCTTTTTCTTCTGCGCCGCATCCAGGCTTCCGTCCATCCAGCGCTGCAGACCCAGGATGCCCGCAAAAGGGAGCAAGACAAAGACGATCACCAATGTCATGGATGGCACCCGGAATTTGTTGTAGATCGGCAAGTGATCGAACAGCAGGCGGTTGATGGATTCCATGTGCCTTCCCATGGCCAGAACGATCGAAAGGACCATGGCGGCCACGATCCAGGCACGGGTTCGTTTATCGAGCACCAGAAGACTCAGGATGAAGAGCATGAAAATGGATGCCCCAACATAATACCCTCCGTTCACCAGACTTTCCTCGCCCCAGTAGAAGATCGACCCGGAGTATTGGTTGGCCTGTTCAGCCGCTTGGGCAGCACCCATGCGCTGTCTTTTGAAAAGCGATTCGAGGGTGGAGTAGGTCTGTGTGCCTGAGTAGTCTTCTGCCAGTCCGCCGCCGGTATACATGGGAATGATCAGATTCAGGTGTTCGGCTCCGCTGTAGCTCCACATCATGGCGTAGTCGAATTGAAGGCCGCCCTTGCTTTCCTTCTTGGCACTCAGTTCCGACGACCCGCCCCGCATGGTTTCCTTGGTGTAGGTGTAGGTGCTCCACAGATTCCCGAAGTTGGGCCCGATGCCGATGCCCGCCGCGGCGATGAGCAAAAGACCTGAAAGGACGAACGGCTTGATACGCTTCTCCCGAAAGGCAAAAACCGCCTCAGTGATCATGAGCACCAGGATGAGCAGGAATTGATAATAGGTGATCTGCAGGTGATTGGCATGCACCGAAAGGCCCACGAAAAGGGCCGTGAGCGCAAAGCCAGAGAGCCGTTTCCCCCTCAGGGTCATCAGGATGCCCATCAGTGTGGGCGCTATGTAGGCCGCCGCCCGCACCTTGGCATTGTGGCCCGCTCCATAGGAAATGATGAAAAAGGCCGAAAATCCGAAGGCGATGCCGCCAATGCCTGCGAGCCACGGATTCACTCCTTCGGCGATCAGCAGCAGATACATGCCGAGCATCAGAAGGAAGATCAGGTAGATGCTGGAACTCTTGCCGCCGATGAAACTCAACGCACTCTGCACATAGCCCAGCACATTCCCAGGATATTTGGTGCTGATCTGAAAGGCCGGCATTCCGCTGAACATGGAATTGGTCCAGAGCGGCTCTTCACCGGTGTTTTCCCTGTAGTCGCGGATCTCCTTGCCTTTGGCATGGCCCATCATGATGTCGTCCTGTTGGAGAACATCGCCACTCAAAGCAGGGGAGAAGTAGATGAAATTCACTCCCAGCATGAGCAGGACCGGATAAATGAAAGAGAGGATTTTCTTGTGCATGATGCCCGTTGTCTTGTGGTCTTCGAAAATAGTGGAATCCCTTTAGCTACTTTTGACGGATATGTGGCCGAATCTGATCTTGGGCGGGGCTCCTAAATGCGGGACCAGTTCCTTGTATTCCTGGCTCGACAGGCATCCGGATGTGGGCAGTTCGTCCGCCAAGGAACCCTTTTTCTTCTTTGATACCGTCAATCGGTTCAATGCACAGGCGAACATTCATCAGCACGGGCTTGATGCCTACCAGCAGCTCTTCAAGGGTTTGGAGCACAAGAAGATCGTCTTCGAGGCCACGGCGCCCTATCTCTATTCCAAAACGGCATTGGAGCAGATCCCGGATCTGCCCTCTGCGCCCAAAGTGCTCTTTCTTCTGCGTGAACCATCTGCACGTCTTTTGAGCAAGTACCGTTTCAATCGCTACAAACTGCACAACCCGACCGGCGAATTCAAAGCCTATTGCAGTGGAGAGGGCGGGTCTTTTCCCTCCGGACCGCATGTGGAGGAAGGGTTCTATTCTCGCTACCTGGAACAATGGCAGCAGCGCATCAATCTTGTATCTTCAAGTACCCTGCCTTGTGTCTGGCAACGCCATATTCTGGATTGTGCGCAGTTGACCACCCATTTGCCCGTTAGATCGGGACGGATTATGGACATTG
>RFXV01000033.1 GCA_009921445.1 Flavobacteriia bacterium | reverse complement strand
AAGCTGCTGCCGGAAGTGATCCATATGGAAGGCGAAAAGAATGAGATTCCTGTGGAGGTGGCCATGCACTACAACACCTCCTACAACGAGAACATTCACAGCTACGTCAACAATATCAACACCCACGAGGGAGGTACGCATTTGGCTGGATTTCGCAGGGCACTGACCCGTACGCTGAAGAAGTATGCAGACGAGAGTGGATTGCTGGCCAAGGAAAAGGTAGAGGTGACCGGAGATGATTTCCGGGAGGGATTGACGGCCGTGATCTCTGTCAAGGTCATGGAGCCGCAATTCGAAGGGCAGACCAAGACCAAATTGGGCAACAGCGAAGTGAGTGGTGCGGTCGACCAATTGGTCGGCGAAATGCTCAGCCACTTCCTCGAAGAGAATCCCAACCTGGCCAAAGGCATTGTACAAAAGGTGCTCCTGGCTGCTCGGGCGCGCATTGCTGCGCGCAAAGCCCGCGAAATGGTGCAGCGCAAAGACGTTCTCTCGAGTACGGGACTTCCGGGAAAACTGAGCGACTGTTCCGAAACCGATCCGTTCGTGTGCGAGATCTTCCTCGTGGAGGGTGATTCTGCAGGCGGTACGGCCAAGCAAGGCCGGGACCGGAATTTCCAGGCCATTCTTCCCCTGAGAGGAAAGATCCTCAATGTGGAGAAGGCCATGCAGCACAAGGTCTTTGAGAACGAGGAGATCAAGAACATCTTCACGGCGCTCGGTGTGAGCATCGGGACGGAAGAAGACAGCAAGGCCCTGAATCTGGAGAAGCTCCGCTACCACAAGATCGTCATCATGTGTGATGCGGACGTGGACGGCAGCCATATTTCCACCCTCATCCTGACCTTCTTCTTCCGCTATATGAAGGAGCTCATAGAACAGGGCCACATATACATCGCCCAGCCGCCCCTCTACCTGGTGAAGAAAGGCAGCAAGCAACGCTATGCCTGGAACGATGAAATGCGGGACCGACTCTCCATCGAACTGGGTGGCGAGAACGAAACCGGCGTGAGCGTTCAGCGCTACAAGGGATTGGGCGAAATGAATGCGGACCAGCTGTGGGAGACCACGATGGATCCGGAGGAGCGCACCCTTCGTCAGGTAACCATCGACAGTGCAGCCGAAGCCGATCGCGTCTTCAGCATGCTGATGGGCGATGATGTACCGCCGCGCAGAGAATTCATCGAACAGAACGCCAAGTACGCGAACATCGACGCATAGGTTTCAAGCTATCAGGCGGTTATCTGGTGCAGCTCAGGAAGAGGTATCCTCCGTCTGGAACTGCATCTCGTAGAGTTTCTTGTAGATGCCCTCTTTTTCAAGCAGGTCGTCGTGTGTGCCTTGCTCCACAATCTGACCTTTGTCCATGACCAGGATCCGGTCTGCCCGGCGGATGGTCGCCAATCGGTGGGCAATGATGATGGATGTCCGGTCTTCGGTCAGTTTCTCTGTGGCTCTTTGGATAAGTTCTTCTGAATGCGAATCGATGGATGAAGTCGCTTCGTCCAGAATGAGGATCTTGGGATCGTGTACGTAGGCCCGCAAGAAGGAGATCAACTGCCGCTGACCCGCTGAAAGTGTGCCACCTCGCTCGCGCACATTGAACTGCCAACCGCCCGGCAGCTTTTCAATAAGCTCCTGTACGCCGATCAGCCGCGCTGCTTCCTCCAGTTTTTCCATGGGGATGTCGTCGCCAAGCGTCACGTTGTAGTAGATGGTATCCGAGAAGAGGAAGACTTCCTGCAGCACAACGGCCATCTGTTCGCGAAGTGCGTTGAGTTCGTATTCGGTATGCGGCCGTCCGTCCAGAAGGATCTGCCCTTTTTGGATCTCGTAGAAACGGCTGACCAGATTGATGATGGTCGACTTACCCGCACCCGTGGCCCCGACAATGGCCAGCGTCTCACCGGGTTCGACTTGAATATTCACTCCCTTCAGTACCCAGTGCTCATCGGTGTAGGCGAACCAAACATCGCGGAATTCAATGGCACCTGTGAGTGCAAAAGATGTATGATCGCCGGAATTCTCGATCCGCTCATCCTGGTCCAGGATCTTCAATACGCGCTCTGATGCGACCATGCCCATCTGCAGCGTATTGAAACGATCAGCCAGCTGCCGCAAAGGACGGAACAGCATATTGATGAATATGAGCAGAGCGGTAAGATCACCAAAGGTAACCTCCCCTCCCATCGCCGATTGCCATCCTCCGTACCAGACCACCAGTCCGATACTGACTGCGGACAGGACTTCGATGATGGGAAGGAAAATGGAAAAATACCAGATGGAGCGAATGTTGGCATCCCGGTGTGCCCGATTGATCCCCTTGAATTTCTCAAGTTCTGCCGCTTCACGGTGGAACGCCTGCACGATCATCATGCCACCAAGATGTTCCTGAACAAAGGCATTGAGCCGAGCCACTTCGTTGCGGACATCCTGAAAGGTCCCTTTGATGCTCCTTTGGAACCATCGAGTGGCCAGGAAGAGCAGCGGAACCACCGAGAGCGACATCAGCACAAGCGGCCAACTGAAAAAGGTGAACATGGCCACGACCATGACCCCGATCTTGAACAGATCCCCAAAGATGACCAGCAAGCCCTCGGAGAAAATATTGGCGATCGTTTCGATGTCCGATACGGCCCGCGTCACCAGGGTACCAATGGGGGTGCGATCGAAGTACGACAAACGAAAACGGATCAGGTGACGATAGAGCTGGATCCGAATGTCGCGGATCACACTTTGCCCAAGGAAATTGGCCGCGTAGATGAAGGCGAATTGCAGCCCGGACTCAACGAACAACAAAAAGAGCATCAGCAGGGAATACAGCAAGAGGCCCTCTGCATCCGGAGTCACCACGAATTGATCGATGGTGTACTTGATCAAAACGGGACGTGAAGTGGCCACAGCGCCCAAAAGGATAGTGAGCAAAAATCCCGTGACGAACAACAGTTTATACGGGCGGACATAGCGCATGACCTTCCCCAGTAGCTTGATATCCAATGCCTTGCCGCTGACTTCAGACATGGAACACTTCTTCAGGATAGGCCACACGGGTCAGAAAAAGGCCCTGAGGTGGTGCCGACTCCCCTGCTCTGCTGCGCTGGCCAGAACGGATCACCTCCCGCAGCTCATCCAGGCCGTAGCGACCCTCAGCCACTTCCACCATGGTGCCCACCATGGCCCGGACCATATTCCTCAGAAAGCGATTTGCTTGTACGTGATACACGCTTTTTGAGGCAGAATGCACCCATTCAGATCTCATGAGTGTACAGAAATGATGGTTAGCCGAATCATTGGATCGCGCGAAGGAACTGAATTCTGTGAATTCAAGCATCACCGCAGCCGCCTGATCGAGCAGATCGGTATCCAGCGACCTTCGGATGTACCAGCTCAACGGTTCACTGAAGGCATCCTTGGCTGAATGAATGTGGTATTCATACGAGCGGGATGTGGCACTGAAACGGGTATGTGCATCCTGCGCCACTGCCCGTATCTCATCGATTCCTATGCTCGGGTGCAGGTAGGCGTTCAGCCGGTACATCAGCAGAGCTGTATCGAGTGGATTTTCCGAATCAAAATGCGCCCACATTTCACGGGCATGCACACCCGTATCCGTTCGTCCTGCGCCGATCACTTCCGTTGGCTTTCCCATCAGATGGCCCATGGCCCGCTCGATTTCTTCCTGTACCGTGGACGCATTGGGCTGTTTTTGCCATCCGTGAAAAGATGCGCCCTGGTAATGAAGCCGAATGAAGTACCTATTTTTCACCTTCGTGGATCCAGGTCAAAAATAAAGCGGCATGCGCAAGATCCTTCTGATGTCCGACACACATTCCCATTGGGATGATTCACTGAAGACCTACTGCGCATCTGCAGATGAGATCTGGCACGCAGGCGATATTGGGTCTGACCATTGGGCAGATCAACTACGCGCGGACCAAACCCTGCGGGCAGTGTATGGAAACATTGACGGAACCGACATCCGAAGCACCTATCCGGCCCTGCTCGATTTTGAGGTGGAAGGGGTCCGGGTACACATGCGCCACATCGGTGGATATCCTCCACGCTACGCAAAAGGCGTGGCAGCCTATCTGAAAGAGCACCGTTGCGATCTGATGATCTGCGGTCACTCCCATATTCTCAAGGTGATGAGGGACAGCAAAAGGGATCTGCTGCACATGAATCCAGGGGCTGCAGGGCTGCACGGATTCCACAAAAAAAGGACGATGCTCCGCTTCACGCTGGACCAGGCAGCCATCCACGACTTGGAAGTCGTCGAACTGATCCGACGCCCCTAGCGAAACCGATCGACGGAGCGAACGAGTTCTTCGTCTTTTTGTATGGCCTTATTCGCTAGGGAGATGAGTATGATCACCGGCAGCGGTGCCACCAGCGCATACCCTGGGATCAGCGGTTCTGTCTGAGAAAAGAGGTAGGCGTCGTAAAAAAAGACTGCAAATCCGAGAAGGATGATCATGCGCCCCAAGATGAATTGGGACTTCCGCTTTTTGAAATTGAAAAGATTGAAAAGGATGAGCATGAGCATGAGCAGCGTCAGACCCAATGAGACGGGGAGTTCATACAAACCGAGACCATCGGGTTCATTTTGGAGTTCAGGAAGCAAAAAGCAAAGCGACAAGAGGATCGATGCCAGCCCCATGTACAGACTTTGAACACGTTGAAACATGAAAGATATTTTCGGCCAAGTTAGGTAGGGGCTGCGTTTTGATGAAAGTTGTATTATTGTGTCAGCATCAGATCAAAGATTTTCATTCTGCTGATGCCCACAGTCTTTACGATCCTTCTTCCAACTTCAGGCTTTTCTAGATGTCCGACCTCGACAATCTGCAGAGTAAAAAACTACCGGAGCTGCAGTCCATCGCTGAACAACTCCAGGTTCCCAAATTCCGCTACCTGCGTAAGCAGCAACTCATTGACGGAATCTTAAGTGCATCGGGTTCGCCCGCTGCAAAGACAGAAACTACTGCGAATCAAGAACCTGTCGCAGCAGCCACCTCCGAGGGCGATACGCAAACAGAGCCCAGTGCTGAAGGCCGAGAAGCTCGTGGAGGAAGAGGACGCAAGAGGCGGCCTCGTTATCCAAGAGAGGAAGAATCCACATATACCCCAAAGGCTTCATCCGAGGTGGAAAACCCAACTGCACCCGATGCAGAGGGAACAAAGGAAGCCCCACGGTCATCCAATCCCAAAGAACGCCGTGATTTCAAGCACGGACAACGGACGCCTTCTGCCCATTCTCAAGCAAGGGATCTGGTGGGTGCTGTAGAGAGCGAGGGCGTGCTGGAGATCATGCCGGATGGCTACGGGTTTTTGCGGTCATCGGACTATAACTACCTCAATTCACCAGACGACATCTACCTCGCGCAAAGCCAGATCAAGAACTGGGGACTGAAAAGCGGCGATACGGTCAAGGGATATGTCCGGCCGCCCCGTGAAGGTGAAAAGTATTTTCCGTTGCTCAAGGTCGTTGAGATCAACGGACGAGAGCCTGATTATGTGCGTGACCGAGTGGCTTTCGAGCACCTCACACCCCTCTTCCCCGAAGAAAAGTTCAACATCACCGAGAAAGAGAGCACGATGAGCACGCGCATCATCGACCTGTTCTCGCCCATTGGCAAGGGGCAGCGCGGCATGATCGTAGCACAGCCCAAAACGGGTAAGACAACCCTTTTGAAGGAAGTCGCCAATGCCATTGCGGCCAACCACCCGGAGTCCTATCTGATCATCTTATTGGTGGACGAGCGTCCTGAGGAGGTGACGGATATGGTACGGAGCGTGAATGCCGAGGTGATCGCTTCTACATTCGACGAGCCTGCGGACCGCCACGTAAAAGTGGCCAACATTGTATTGGACAAGGCCAAGCGGATGGTCGAGTGTGGTCACGATGTGGTCATCCTGCTCGACTCCATCACACGCTTGGCGCGGGCCTACAATACGGTCTCACCAGCTTCAGGCAAGGTGTTGTCCGGAGGAGTCGACGCCAACGCTCTCCACAAACCCAAGCGCTTTTTTGGTGCAGCGCGAAAGATCGAGAATGGCGGATCACTGACGATCGTTGCCACAGCGCTCATCGATACGGGCTCAAAAATGGACGAAGTCATCTTTGAGGAATTCAAGGGAACCGGTAATATGGAGATGCAACTCGACCGCAAGATCGCCAACCGACGCATCTGGCCGGCCATCGACCTGCTGTCCAGCGGCACCCGGAGGGAAGATCTGCTGCTGAGCAAGGATGCGCTCCAGCGGATGTGGATCCTGCGTCGCCACCTCTCTGATATGAATCCTGTCGAGGCCATGGAATTCCTCGAAGACCGCATGCGCAATACGCGGAGCAATGAGGAGTTTCTGGTCTCCATGAACGGATAGAAACGATCTGCACTTACTTTACACCCGCTACAGCTATCCTGTACACAGGATGGCCATTTGTTCGATCATGTACGCTCCGACTCCTGTCCAAGCGGATACCAGGACAGGGATTCTCCTGATGGATCCACATAGACGGTGAGCAACAGAACAAGCACCACACGCAGACCCTGCACATGGACGTCCTTGATCGGACCTTCGTCAAAGAGGTCTTTGCTCATACCGCCCATCAGGAGGACACAGCTCAGCTGAGCAGAGCGTAAAAGCCGAAAAGACAGAGCTGCAGGCAGCATCAGCTGTGGATCGATGCCTGCTTTCTGTGGCCCTTCATGTTGCTTCTTGATCGGCATAATCGGTCAGATAGTGAATGCAATATCCGATGGCGCCATTCCGTGCAACGAGCAGAAATAGGATTCGGTGGAAGAAGCCGAGGATTGGGTCGAACGCACAGAGGGGCATTGCATAAAAAGTGAAGAATACCTCGTGCCGTTTTGAGGAGCTCCCAATACCCACGGCGTACATTTGAACAAGAAAATTTCGAGAATGGAACGACACGAATGTCTGATCATTGGAAGCGGCCCTGCCGGATACACAGCAGCTATTTATGCAGCACGTGCAGATCTTCAGCCCGTCATGTATACAGGGATGGAGCCCGGTGGGCAATTGACCACCACAACAGATGTCGAAAATTTCCCTGGCTATCCCGATGGAGTCACAGGACCGGCTATGATGGAGGAACTCAAACAGCAAGCCGAGCGATTTGGCACTGAGGTTCGCTTCGGCCTGGTCACCAAAGCCGAACTATCGGACAAGGAGGGCGGATGGCACAAGATCACTGTGGACGAAAACACAGAGATCGAAGCGCGTACGGTGATCATCAGCACCGGCGCCACCGCCAAATACCTTGGGCTTGAGGCAGAACAGAAATATGCTGGTCATGGGGTTTCCGCATGTGCCGTTTGCGATGGATTCTTTTTCAAGGGAAAGGATGTGGTCATTGTCGGCGGAGGAGACACTGCAGCAGAGGAAGCCACCTACCTCGCCAAATTGTGCGGCAAAGTGACCATGCTCGTGCGAAGGGAGGAACTGCGAGCGTCCAAAGCCATGCAGAACAGGGTATTTGCCACAGAGAACATTGAGGTGCTCTGGAATACAGAAGCAGTCGACCTCGAAGGTGAGGGTGCCGTAGAGACTGTCGTGGTCAAGAACAACCAAACCAACGAGACCAGCCGTATTGCGGCACAGGGATTCTTTTTGGCGATCGGGCACAAACCCAACACCGACCTGTTCACCGGTCAGCTGGAGATGGATGACACGGGCTACCTGATCACCGCATCCGACTCAACAGCAACGCGTCTGCCTGGGGTTTTTGCCTCTGGGGATGCTCAGGACAAGGTGTATCGACAGGCAGTTACTGCTGCGGGAACGGGATGCATGGCGGCATTGGAAGCCGAGCGCTATCTGGCCGCACTCGACTGAGTACCCCAGCCTACTTGTCGCTTTTCAGGACTTCCTGAAATTCAGGAAGGTCGTCCGGATGATGTCCAGACATTCATCCATCTGTGCTGCAGTCAGCACCAGTGGAGGTGCAAAGCGGATGATGTTGCCGTGGGTCGGCTTGGCCAGCAGGCCATTTTCCTTTAAGGCCATGCAGATGTCCCAGGCTGTGGAACTCTCTGCAGAGTCATTGATCAAAACAGCATTGAGCAGCCCTTTGCCCCGAACACTTCGGATCAGATCGGTCTCGCGCATGAGTTTTTCTATCCCCTGACGGAATCTTTTTCCCAATTCCCGCGCATTTTGCGTGAGTTTCTCCTCGCGGATCACCTCGAGAGCCTCAATGGCCACCCGACTCGCCAGTGGGTTCCCGCCAAATGTGGAGCCATGCTGACCAGGCTTGATCACTTTCATGACCGCATCATCGGCCAAAACAGCTGACACGGGATACATTCCACCTGAAAGGGCTTTGCCAAGGATGAGCAGATCAGGTTTGGTATAGCTCAACTGTCGCTCACAGTGACCTTCGCAGCTGCAGGAACCGCAAACGGCAAGAAGTGATCCCGTACGCCCGATCCCCGTTTGGATCTCATCTGCAATGAGCAGAACATCCTTGGCTTTGCACAATTCTGCCGCGCGGGAAATGAAATCCTCATCCGGGGTGACCACTCCGGCCTCTCCCTGAATGGGCTCGACCAGGAAACCCGCCACATCCGGATCTTCGAGCGCCTGGGCCAATGCATCCAGGTCGTTATACGGAATCTGCACAAAACCACTCGGATAAGGACCAAACCCCTGATAGGAGTCCGGATCTGTGGAGAAGGAGACGATGGTGGTCGTACGACCATGAAAATTATCCGTGCACACAATGATCTTCGCTGCATCCTTGGCAATGCCTTTTACGTCATATGCCCATCTCCGGCAGATCTTGATGGCGGTCTCCACGGCCTCTGCTCCGGAATTCATGGGCAGCACCTTGTCAAAACCAAAATAGTCTGTCACATACTCGGCGTAGGCGCCGAAAACGTCGTTGTGGAAAGCCCGTGACGTCAGACTCAGCCGGCTCGCCTGCTCCTGCAGAGCGTGCACCAGCCGCGGATGCCCGTGTCCCTGATTGACAGCCGAATAGGCGCTCAAAAAGTCATAATACCGACGCCCCTCAGGATCCCACATATGCACGCCTTCTGCCCTGCTCAGCACCACCGGAAGTGGATGGTAGTTGTGGGCGCCCTTTTCCTCCTCAAGTCGGATCGCTTCATCCGTTCGATCAATGTGGGTTCGCATTTGTCTTTATGTTTACCGCAAAGCTAACGCAAGGCGGCATTAACCTCTGTGCTCATGCAGCTCAACCGAGAATACGGACCTCAAACAGAAGATCGCCTTTATCGATGGATCGGAGAAGGGGAACACAAGACCCAGGATTTCAAGTTTGCGATCAACAATTCAAAGAAGATCTCCTTGAGTTTGTCGGCATTTGCGAATACGGAGGGAGGACGGTTGCTCATCGGCGTGAAGGACAACGGGAAGATCGTCGGCGTGCATCCAGAGGACGAGATCCATATGCTTGAAGGAGCTGCCGAGTTGTACTGCACCCCTGCCGTGGATCTGAACATCACCATCATGGAGCTCGAAGAAGGTGCTGAAGTGGTCTGCGCCGAGGTAGCTGCCTGTAAAAGCGGATTCATCCGGGCACATGGACCTGACAATGATCAAAAGGCTTATGTACGCGTGGCCGACGAAAACATGATCGCCAGTCCGTTGCATCTCGAACTGTGGAAAAGACGGGGATCCGAAAACGCTTTCGACCCCTCTACCTTTTCTGCGCCCGACAAGGAGCTGCTGGCCTTGCTTTCGTCAGAGGATGAATGGCGCTTGAATGCGCTGATCAAACGATCCCAATGGCCTCGAAGAAAGGCATTGCAACGCCTCGGGGATTTTCTCCACTGGGGCGTGGCTGAACTCAAAAGAACAGAAAACGAGTTCCGGATCTGCCCGGCCTGATCAGGCTTGGCCCGTGGGTCCGCCAAAGGGCATCGCCATGGTCGGCGGCGTCCCTTCGTCTATGGTTCCATGGGCCTCTTCGTAGCGCTGGATATTTTCCTGAAGGGCACGCACCAAGCGCTTCATGTGCTGCGGCGACAAAATGATCCGAGAACGAACACGTCCCTTGGGCATGCCAGGCATCATTTGAACGAAGTCCACCACGAACTCCGAAGGCGAATGATTGACGATCGCAAGGTTGGAGTAGATGCCATCGGCCACCTCCTCTTTGATCTCGATGTTCATCTGCCCATCCTGTGGAGTCTCCTGGCTCATACCTCCTGCTCGATGAGTTCCTCGCTACTTCCCTCGGCTTCGGCTTCCATTTTCTCCAGAAGTGCCTTGGATCCAACGATGTACTTGTCGTATGCCTTGAGGCCTGTTCCCGCTGGGATCTTGTGACCAACGATCACATTCTCCTTGAGTCCTTCCAAAGTATCGCGTTTGGCACCTACAGCCGCCTCGTTCAGCACCTTCGTGGTTTCCTGGAAGGAAGCCGCAGAGATGAAGGACTTGGTCTGCAAGGAGGCTCTTGTGATTCCCTGAAGGATCGGCGTGGCTGTGGCTGGATTGGCAGGTCGTGCCTGAACCTGTGCCTTGTCCGAACGCTTCAACATGGAGTTCTCGTCGCGCAGTTCACGTGCAGAAATGATCTGACCGTTCTGAAGGTTCTCTGAATCCCCGCAATCCTCAACAAAGAGCTTATCGTAGATCCAGTCGTTCTCCTCAATGAAGTCGTTCTTGTGCACGAGATTTCCTTCGAGGAACTTGGTTTCTCCAGGATCTTGAATGGACACCTTCCGCATCATCTGACGGACAATGACCTCGAAGTGCTTGTCGTTGATCTTCACACCTTGTAGGCGATAGACCTCCTGAACTTCATTCACGAGGTATTCCTGAACGGCAGTCGGGCCCTTGATGGCCAGAATGTCATTGGGTGTAATGGCCCCTTCAGACAGAGGCATACCCGCCTTTACATAGTCGTTCTCCTGAACCAGTACCTGTGTCTTCAGATTGACCAGATATTTCTTCTGGGCTTCCCCTCCACCCACTTTTGGAGTTACGATGACTTCGCGGTTGCCACGCTTGATCTTTTTTCCGTATGAAACGATCCCGTCGATCGCGCTGACAACGGCTGGATTGGACGGATTCCGCGCCTCGAAAAGCTCGGTCACACGAGGGAGACCACCTGTGATATCACCCGCTTTCGCACTCTTCCTCGGGATCTTGACCAATACCTTTCCGGAAACGATCTTCTCACCTTCCTCCACCACGATGTTGGCTCCAACTGGCAGGTTGTAGGTCTTCAGGGTCTCTCCCTTGGTATTCTGAATGAGGATGCTTGGGATCTTCTTCTTGTCCCGCGATTCGGAGATGACTTTCTGCTGGAATCCAGTCTGCTCATCGATCTCCACGCGATAGGTCACACCTTGTTCGATGTCCTCGAAGGCCACTTTACCTGAATCCTCACTGATGATCACGGCGTTGAACGGATCCCATTCACAAATGACATCGCCTTTCTTCAGCTTCTGACCGTCTTTCACGAACAGTGCAGACCCGTAAGGAATGATGGCCGTGGCCTGGCTCATACCCGTCTTGGGGTCGATCAGACGCATCTCACCGGTTCGGCCAATGACCACGTTGGATGGATTGTTCTTGTCCACCTTGCTTTCCACGGTGCGGACATCTTCCAACTCGATCTTGCCGTCCATCTTGGCGATCAGTTTGTTCTCTTCTGAAACGTTTCCTGCTGTTCCTCCTACGTGGAACGTACGAAGGGTCAGCTGCGTTCCAGGCTCTCCAATGGACTGTGCAGCGATCACCCCGACGGCTTCTCCTCGCTGGACCATTCCACCAGTAGAAAGGCTTTGTCCGTAGCACTTGGCACAAATACCGCGCTTGGTCTCACAGGTCAATGGCGAGCGTACCTCCACTGATTCAACCGTAGATTCTTCCACCAGGGCCGCCATTTCATCGCTGATCAGATCGCCAGAGGCCACAAGTACATCGCCTGTCTTTGGATGAACGATGTCGTACAAAGAAACCCTTCCCACGATCCGATCGCTCAATGGCTCGACGATCTCCTCGTTCTTTTTCAGCGCCTGCACTTCGATTCCGCGCAGGGTTCCGCAATCTTCCTCATTGATAATGACATCCTGTGCCACATCCACCAAACGACGCGTCAAATAGCCCGCATCCGCGGTCTTGAGTGCGGTATCGGCCAATCCCTTACGCGCTCCGTGCGTGGAGATGAAGTACTCCAAAATGGAAAGTCCCTCCTTGAAGTTCGAGATGATCGGGTTTTCGATGATCTCTCCTCCTCCAGAACCGGACTTCTGCGGCTTGGCCATCAGGCCCCGCATGCCCGAGAGCTGACGGATCTGTTCTTTGGATCCACGGGCACCGGAATCGAGCATCATGTAGATCGGGTTGAATCCCTGATCGTCGGTGCTCAGATAATGCATGGCTCTTTCGGTCAATCGCGCATTGGCGTTGGTCCAGACATCGATCACCTGATTGTATCGCTCGTTGTTGGTGATCAGACCCATATTGTAGCTTCCCAGAATGCCTTCGATCTGCTCGTTGGCTCCGTTGATGATGTCCATCTTCTCCTCTGGGATGATGATGTTCTCCAAAGAAAAACTCAACCCTCCGCGGAAAGCCGTCATGAATCCCAGGCGCTTGATGTCGTCCAGGAACTTGGAAGCCTGGGCCACATCCGTGAGTTTGATGATCCGGGCGATGATGTTTCTCAGCGCCTTCTTGGTCAAGACTTCGTCGATGAAGCCCACTCCTTCAGGCACTGCCTGATTGAAGAGCACACGGCCCACTGTGGTCTCTACGACCTGTGGATGAACTTCTCCGTTCTTCTCCCGAACGGGCACCTTTACCTTGATGATGGCATGCTTCTCAACACGCTGCTCGTTGAAGGCGATCTCCACCTCTTCCGGAGAGTAGAAGGTCATGCCTTCTCCCTTCACTGGATGCTTCTTGGTTCCCTTACGGGCCTTGGTCATATAATACAAGCCCAGAACCATGTCCTGAGAAGGTACTGCGATCGGTGAGCCGTTGGCCGGATTCAGGATGTTGTGCGAAGCCAGCATGAGCACCTGAGCCTCAAGTACTGCAGCAGGACCGAGCGGCAAATGGACCGCCATCTGGTCTCCGTCGAAGTCCGCGTTGAAGGCTGTACAAGCCAGTGGATGCAGGCGAATGGCCTTTCCTTCGATCATTTTTGGCTGGAAGGCCTGAATGCCCAGTCGGTGCAAAGTCGGAGCTCGGTTGAGCAGCACGGGATGGCCCTTCATGACATTTTCCAGAATGTCCCATACCACGGGATCCCTCTTGTCGATGATCTTCTTGGCCGATTTGACTGTCTTGACGATTCCGCGCTCAATGAGCTTGCGGATGATAAATGGCTTGTACAATTCGGCCGCCATGTTCTTTGGAAGACCACATTCGTGCAGCGGCATCTCAGGGCCTACTACGATCACCGAACGGGCCGAGTAATCGACACGCTTACCGAGCAGATTCTGACGGAAGCGTCCCTGCTTTCCTTTTAGGCTGTCTGAAAGGGACTTCAGCGGACGATTGCTCTCCGTCTTGACCGCGCTTGATTTCCTAGTGTTGTCAAAGAGTGAATCCACAGACTCCTGCAGCATCCGCTTTTCGTTGCGAAGGATCACTTCCGGCGCCTTGATCTCCAGAAGTCGCTTCAGGCGGTTGTTCCG
>RFXV01000032.1 GCA_009921445.1 Flavobacteriia bacterium | reverse complement strand
ATGTCACCATCCAAAATGGCCAATATATCGTGTCCTATACCCCTGCCTATGGTATTGATCCCAGACGAATCGGTCAGAAGCGCATATATGGCAGGATCTTCGTCTGTGATTCCGCCATTGACAAATTGATCATCATTCATATACAAGGCGATCTCCGGGCCCTGTTCGTCCGTGGCAGCCGATGTATCCAATCCACCAACAGTGAAGTCCTCGAAATAACCTGCAGCATCTTCCTCCCCATTCTCGGCGTAGTAGGTGATCCGCCCCGATCCAAATTGATAGGAAATGTCTAAAGGCACCACGAAACTGAAACTGAATACCCCGTCGACCACCTCGGCCAAACCCCTGTAGATGACGCTCGACTGCTCCTCAAAGGGCAGCGGTTGCCCTACCCCATCGTTGACCAAGGTCTGTCGCTGCACGGATTTATCGTAGACCACCGGAATGATCCGTCCGTTGAAATCCTGACGGCGCTGCCCCAACAGATCCACTACCTCTCCGGAAACGGTCACCGGTGTGAGCGCTTTCAAGGTGTCTGAAAAGCCACTGACTGAAATCCCGTTCACTGATGTGGTGCGAACGTTCAATTGAGGAATGGAAAGGGATAACGCCGGATCTCCAAAGAGGGAAAATTTCAGTTTGTCACTGCTTCCATTGCTGTTCTTCACAGATCGGATCACATCTCCCAAGGTGATGCGCTTATCTTCCACACGGGTGAACAAGGTGTCGAAGATGTCCCTGGTGAGGTCCAGGGTCTGCTGACTGGCATACACCACCCGCTGAGTGGAATACAAAGCAATGAAGCCTCCGTTGGGATTGAGCAGTCCATATTCTCCGGCAGAAACCCTTTTGGGATCGTCGAATCGACTGAACTCGCAGGTGATGGTGATAAATAAAGGCAAGCGCCCGGCATTGCTGAATGTCTGTATGTCTGGTACCTGAAGGATGCGCTCTGAGGAAAGCCCGATCTCACCACCGTGTCCGGTAAAGGCGCACACCAACTGACCGTTTTCTATGGATCGCTTCAGGTCTTCACGGGCCTTGGGGTAGCGTTCACTGCCGCCGGTCACGATCTGTGTATAGCTGTCCTGATAGATCTTTTGCTGATTGAACCGAGGATCCTTTTGATAAGCTCTTTGTGCCGCATTCTCTGCCGCTCCCATCAGTAATCCTTCCCATCCCTCATCCACATCGTCCGCGGCAAAGAGCAGAGAAGTGCGCCAGTTCCCAAGTGCGTCTGGATCGTTTGCGTAGGCTATGATCTTATCGACCAAAGCCTGTCCTTCCGCAGCATTGCGTGCAGGCAATCGCCCAATGCCAATGTCCAGAAGATCGAGTGTGGAAGCCCCTCCTTCCTGTGGGTCGAGGAAGCCGAAATAGTCATCCGTGCAGTAGCTCGTATTCAGCGAAAAGGAGGCAAAAGATTGCCAAGTGGGCACCAGGTTGGTATTGTTGGCGATGCGGTCCTGATAATCGTAGGAGGCGTCTCCGAACAAAGTGAGGAATTTGAAAGTGGAATTTGGACTGGAGCGCTGGTAGTACATCCGGCACAGATTTTTAATGGCCGTGAGATCGGGAGCGCCCCCAGCAAACTCGTTATAGATATGTTCCAGGGGAAGTGCTTCCACAATGAGGCCAGAATGATCCCTGTGAAATTGAGCCAACCGTAGAGCGGGTGCCTCGAGGGAATTGGGGTAAACGATCAGCAACTCGGGAACACTGCCTCCATGCACATCCTGGTTGGCCACTGATCCAACCCACTGAGGCGTGGGGAAGGACGAGCCATAAAATGCAACAAACTCCCGCAAACTGTCTGTTCGAACCCGAAAGACAGCATTCGTACCATTCAGGGTGAGCGGTAATTCCCTGACCTGATGGATATCGGTCACCTCCCAAACTTTGACACCCCCTGGGCAATTCGACAAATTGAAATCCGTAACCTGACCCGTCCCGACAGATCGCAGATCGCGAAATGTCATCTGCTGGAGTCCAGCCATATCGAGTTGCCTTCTGGCCTGCAATCGCACATAATCCATCCAGGCCACGCCTGCCGGGTTGACCGAATTGTTGTAGGTCGCTGTCAGGGAAATGGAAGAGGTCGGAGGCAGAAAAGAGGCAGATGCCTTCCGCGCATTGACAAAATCTGCTCCTTGCCCATTGGATACCGCATCAAAAGAGAGACTCAATCGCTGTTGTCCGCCCTGAGCGAGTTCCATCCGCGTTCCTGAAACGGAAGAACGGGCAATGGCCCGACATGTCAACAGAACTGGCTCTGTGGTCACGATATGGGGAAAGTTGAATCCGTAGTTATAAGAAAGCGTGTACTCGAATTTCTCACCGAACCACTGCTTTCCCGAATCCACCACCTTGTTGAGGTCCGTTTCAGAAAATTGACGGTCATCGAAAGCAGTCGCTTGCTCCGTACTTGGATCCGTAATGGCCGCTGCTTGCTGAACGAGTTGTGCGGCCACCGACCCCACATTCAGAAAATAAAAGGCCCGATCGGTGTACAAATTGTACTCAT
The DNA here is from genome assembly GCA_009921445.1 of Flavobacteriia bacterium. Taxonomy (GTDB): domain Bacteria; phylum Bacteroidota; class Bacteroidia; order Flavobacteriales; family Schleiferiaceae; genus RFXV01. The sequence goes on along the minus strand of RFXV01000032.1, from coordinate 11,396 downwards.
GGCCGAACTCATTGGCTGATGCAGACCAGCTATGCGGGCCTCTTGCATAAAAGAGGATCTGATCATTCCCATCGAACAGACCATTGCTGTTCTCATCCATAACCTCTATCGGCAGCTCCTGAAGATCATCGATCCAGGGATCGGCGTTTTCTTCCGGCAACATTGCTCCGCCGTTTCCAAAAACCCGGATGCTTTGAATGGACAAATTCAATAGGTCGAGTCCATTTGACTGCAGATAGTTAGGTGTGATCCGGTATAGCCCGTCCGTTTCAATGGACATCTTGTGCCACTGGCCATTGGCCAACACACTTTGCGTTGCGAATCCTGCAGTCTTTTGTGTCTTTTGTTCGCTTGGCCGATAGGTGTATTTCAGTTTGAATGACTTCAGTATTTTTCCATTGACCGGATCGAAAGGGACAATATCGATCAATAGGAATTTCTGTTTGTTCCCCGTGGCATTCGCCCAGCGAATAGCTTCCATTTCACGCCGCACATCCCAATTGGGCAGAGAGCGGTTTTCAAAATTTTCGTCTAAGATCTGCAGATCGGTCACTTGATGGGGCACAGCGATCTTGAACCTTCTGTATGGCAGGGTATTCCAGCTTTGATCAAAGGCTGCTTTTTCGAAGACGGGCCAATCGGACCACCGCATTTGTTCGGGATTCCATTGTTCGGAATTCCCCTTCCACTGAATTTCGAATACCCGCTGCTGGCTGGCCGATTGCGCCGTCAAGAGAAAGCATAACAGGGAAAAAGCAAGAGTCAGAAAAGATCTAGACATTCGAAAATCTACTGATGTGGGTAACGCATGAAAGCAAGATATCGTGCCGATGGAAAATTGAAATGAAATTGACCTTCGATTTGATGGTCCAAAGAAAGAATTAAATCACAGGATTCCGCTGATAACTTCGCATGCATGGGTTGTTAATCCCGTTTACTCTCCCCTAATAATTTGTATTATTGTCGGCTATAATGCACAGAAAACTCATGCGGAGACATTGGTGGTTCCTCTCATTGGTGTTTGCAGTTTTTGAACTGAGGGGGCAAGATCCCCACTTCACTCAGTACTATGCGAATCCCCTATATCTGAATCCAGCCTTCGCAGGATCTGAGATCTGTCCGCGGTTCAGCATGAATTACCGCAACCAGTTCCCGAACTTCGGGGCCTATCAGACATACAGCGCGAGCTACGATCAATATGTCGATGCGGTAAAAGGCGGATTGGGTCTTTTGATATTGAGAGACGATGCTGGAAACGGAACCCTGACCACCACCGAAATGAGTGGTATTTACAGTTACCATCTGAAGGTTTCGCGCAAGTTCACTGTGTTGGCAGGTTTTCAGGGAACGCTGAGAAGCCGGGCATTGAATTGGGGTGATTTTACCTTCCCCGACCAGATCGATCCTTTCTACGGATTCGTGCTCCCATCCAGCGAGGTGCCTCCCGGCTCCACAACCAATACACACTTCGATCTCTCATTCGGAGCCATGGGTTACACGAAGAATTTCTACCTAGGATTGGCGATGCACCACATCACCCAGCCCAATGAGGCCTTCTTCTCCACCTCTGCTTTGCCGTCTAAGTTCACCGTGCATGCAGGAGCCAATATTCCTTTGAGCAAGAGACGTTTGCACAATGAGGTGCTGAATTACCTCATCCCGAACATCACCTTTCAGACACAGGGTCCTTTTGGCGACATCTTCGCATTGGGCAGCTTCATGCAGGTCAATTACTCTGTGGCCTTTATGAGAAACGGAATAGCCGGCGGACTCGGTTTTCGACAGAACAGCAACAATATCGATGCACTCCTGATCAATTTTGGCTTCATGCCCGAGGGACAGGCGTGGCGCATCGGATACAGCTACGACTACACCATTTCAGAATTCTCCAATGCTGGCGGCGGTGCACACGAGATCGCTCTGGCCTACCAATTCCCCTGTCGGGTGAAGAAGAAGAGATTGCAGGCAATAAAATGCCCTAAATTCTAGTTTAACGGACGTTCATATCCCATTATCATGAGCTATATCCATAAAAGTCTAGTTGCATCTGCCCTCCTACTGATCGGCAGTTCGTGCAGCGAGCAGTCCAACACCACAGGTTGGGACATCAACGATAGAAAGAACGGAGGATTCCACGCCAACCTGGATTACCAAGGACAGGAAACCGGACCAGGTTTGGTCTTTGTCGAAGGCGGCACCTTCACCATGGGCCGAGTCGAGGAAGACTTCTTAAAAGACTGGAACAACATTCCACGCCAGCTCACCGTCGCTTCATTCTACATGGACGAATTTGAGGTGACCAACGTGGACTACCGAGAGTATCTCTACTGGTTGAGAAGGGTATTTGACATCGGTTATTACCCCGAGATCTATGAAAAGGCCCTGCCCGATACATTGGTTTGGAGAGACAAAATGGGCTACAACGAGGTATATGTCGAGAACTACCTCCGCCACCCAGCCTATAACTTTTATCCTGTCGTAGGGATCAGCTGGCTACAGGCCACAAAATACTGCTCCTGGCGCACGGACCGGAACGAGCGCATTCTGATCGATGAGGGTATCCTGAACGAAATGCCGGATCAGGCCGATGCGGATCACTTCAATACGGAAGTCTACCTCTACAAATCAGGGGAATACACCCAACAGAACAAAAAGGGTCTTCCTGATTTCAACCCCAACAGTCCTTACGGCAAAGAAGGCCGTCCAGCGCGCGTAGAAGACGGTTTGCTCCTTCCCAAATACAGACTCCCTACAGAGGCGGAGTGGGAATATGCCGCCTATGGAAACATCGGCAACCGCATGTACGATCGTACAGTAGAGGGCAATAAATATGGATGGAACGGCGGTTCGATGCGCAGCCCTGAAAAAGATGACCGCGGAGACATGCTGGCCAACTACAAGAGAGGCCGCGGAGACAACATGGGACCTGGTGGTTGGCTGAATGACCAGGCAAACATCACCATGCAGGTTGGATTCTATCCGCCCAACGACTTCGGACTCTACGACATGGCCGGAAATGTAGCTGAATGGGTACTGGATGTATATCGCCCGCTGACACCTGAGGACATGACCGATCACCGCGCTTTCCGTGGCAACCGCTTTGAAACCTTTGATGATAACTATGAGGACATCGGAACACTTGAGGTCTTGCAGGACCCACAGTGGGACAAAGACAGTAACATTGTGCGTCTGCCCGGAGAACTGCCTGTACGTGCCGTGACCGCGAATGAAAACTTAGACAGGAGAAACTATCAGGAATCTGATTATGTCGATTACCTCGATGGCGATCTTGAGTCATCCATCTTCTATGATCAGAAGAGTGACGATGAAGGCAAAGGCACCATGTATGAGTACGGGGCGACATCACTGATCGGAGACAATGTACGTGTATACAAAGGCGGTAGCTGGAAGGACCGTGCCTATTGGTTGTCCCCAGGTTCACGCCGATACCTGGAAGAAGACCAGTCCACAGATTTCATTGGCTTCCGCTGCGCCATGGACCGCGTTGGATTCCAGAATGAAGACAGTGATCGGGCCAAGACGTCTGAACCTCCGAAGCGCAAAAAGTTCAAGCGCTATCAGCTGAGTAAATAAGAAACAAGCCCCGCAATCGGGGCTTTCTTTTTTGATCCGATCTTCATGAACTTCCAAATACTTCACGAGCAGATCTTCTCCGGCGCCAGGGTCAGGATCGATTCACGTCAGGTGACAACTGGTGATGTTTTCTTTACCGTGAGTGGAGACCGCTTCAATGCCAATGACTTTGTTTCAGAGGTGCTCAAAAAGGAACCTTCTTTCGTGGTCATGGATGAAGACCGCGGCATTCAGGACGAACGTGTCCTGATCGCTGAAGATGGGCTGAGGGCCCTTCAGGACCTTGCCCGATACCACCGGGAAAAACTGAACATTCCAGTTGTCGGTCTGACGGGAAGCAATGGAAAGACCACCACCAAGGAGCTTTTCCATGCTGTTCTGAGTTCGCGTTACCAATGCCGGGCAACGGCAGGGAATCTGAACAACCACATTGGGGTGCCACTCAGCCTGTTGTCGATACAGGAGCAGGATGAAGTGGCTATCATTGAAATGGGTGCCAACCACCAAAAGGAGATCGAATTCCTTTGCTCAATTGCTCAACCCGACATCGGATACATCACCAATTTTGGCCTGGCACATCTCGAGGGTTTTGGCGGACCAGAAGGCGTGATCAAGGGGAAGAGCGAACTCTACGACCACCTGAGGGCCTATGGGAAAAAAGCGCTGGTGTGCTCCGACGACAGCGAGCAAGTGCGGCGGTCCGAGGGAATTGAGCGATTGCTTTTTGGTCAGAAGGAAAAAGATCCTTTCTGCTTCTCTACGCATAAGGAAGGACCTACTTTCCAGATGAAATACCAGGAAAAGGTCGTGCACACTCAACTCAGCGGCGCTTACAACTTTACCAATGTGGCCTCTGCCTTTTCCCTTGGGCTGATGTTCGAGATGGAAGAGGAGGAGATCATCCAAGCCATTGAAAGCTACATTCCCACCAATCAGCGCTCCCAGCTCCAACGCTCTGAAGGCAACAATCAACTGATCATCGATTGCTACAATGCCAACCCCAGCAGTGTGGAAAACGCTCTAGAAAGCCTGGCCAGATTCACTGGAAAGAGGATCGCTCTATTGGGTGATATGCTTGAGCTGGGCGCATACGAAAAGAAGGAGCATCAGCGGATGCTTGACTGCGCCAAAAGCCTTGGGATCGATGAGATCATAACTGTTGGACCCATATTCGCTTCACTCAAGAATGAAAAAGTGCATTCCTTTTTAGAAACTGAACACGCCCGTTCTTTTATTGAAAAGCAAGCCCATAATCAATGCACGATCCTGATCAAGGGCAGTCGCGGGATGCGCATGGAACAGCTGATCGATCTCCTGTAACTACGGAAACTGGTTTTCCGGGATGATACTTTAAGTCGGTTCGGGGGTCGGGGCAAATGCCCTCCTCCCCTGCGCTCAATCTAATTCTTCTTCATTACCAAGCAGCACCCGACATCATCCCATTCTCGAATAAAAAAGGCCGCTCAAAGCGGCCCATGATCTTATCGGTCAGATAATGCATTACTCCTCCAAAAGCATTCTGGAGATCACGATCTTCTGGATCTCAGTGGTTCCTTCGTATATCTCTGTGATCTTGGCATCACGCATCAATCGTTCGACGTGGTATTCCTTCACGTATCCATATCCGCCGTGGACCTGGACCGCCTCTCGTGCAATGTCATTGGCCACCCTTGAAGCATATAGTTTGGCCATCGCACTTTCCTTGTCAAAGGACTTTCCCTGATCCTTCAACCATGCCGCTTTGAGACAGAGCATTCTCGCTGCCTCCACTTCAGTGGCCATGTCCGCCAGTTTGAATGCGATCTCCTGATGTTTGTAGATCTCCTTCCCAAAGGCCTTGCGCTCCTTGGAGTACTTCAGGGCTAATTCATAGGCCCCACTGGCAATGCCCAGCGCCTGGGCCGCGATCCCTATCCGTCCGCCTGAAAGCACTTTCATGGCAAACTTGAAACCGAATCCCTCATCACCCAGTCGATTCTCTTTAGGCACACGCACATCCTGGAACATGAGGGAATGGGTATCGGAACCGCGTATTCCCATTTTGTCCTCCTTCTTACCCACCGTGAATCCTTCCATGCCCTTCTCCACGATCAGGCAGTTGATGCCCTTATGGCCCAATTCGACATCGGTCTGAGCCATCACCAGGTAGACACTGGCTGAATTGCCATTGGTGATCCAATTCTTGTTTCCGTTCAACAGATAATGATCGCCCTTGTCTATGGCCGTGGTCCTTTGTGAGGTGGCGTCAGAACCTGCTTCAGGCTCCGAAAGACAAAAGGCTCCGATCATTTCCCCCTTGGCCAATGGGACCAGATATTTCTGCTTTTGTTCCTCGCTGCCAAATTTTTCAAGCCCCCAGCACACCAAAGAGTTGTTCACGGAAACCACCACAGAGGCTGATGCATCCACCTTGGAAAGCTCTTCCATGGCCAGCACATAGCTGATGGTGTCCATTCCACCTCCTCCGTATTCCGGAGAAACCATCATGCCCATGAATCCCAATTCGCCAAGTTTCTTGATCTGTTCAGCGGGAAATTGCTGCTGCTCATCGCGTTCAATGACACCCGGAAGCAACTCATTCTGAGCGAAGTCGCGTGCGGCCTGTCTGATCATTTCATGTTCTTCGGTCAGCTGAAGCTCCATAGTGGGGGATTTTCGATTTTTGAGGACCATGCAAATTTACGCTTGAACGTCAAAGACCCCAAAGAGATGGAACAGATAACTGTCAACGCTGTCGGATTGATGAGCGGCACCTCCCTGGACGGTCTTGACATCTGCCTTGTCCAATTCAATCACAAGGCCGTTTCAGAAGAGTCAGACCCCAGGAAATACCTGCCTTGGACCTTTCAGATTCTGGGTGCTCACACCTATTTGCATTCCCCAGCCCAAAAAGAAGAACTGAAAAAAGCCCACCTCCTCGCAGATATTGAACTGGGCGTGCTCGATAAACGGTATGCCAAGTGGGTGGTTGAAAAGCTGCAGAAATTTGCTCAGGAACATCCGATCAAGACTGCCGAGGTCATCGGATTTCATGGACCCACGATCTTTCACGATGTAGCTAATAAGATCAGCGTCCAACTGGGTGATGCATCATTCATTGCCCAGGAATTGAACTGCCCAGTGGTCGCGGACTTCCGCAGTGCCGACCTTTTGGCTGGCGGCAGAGGTGCCCCTTTGGTTCCCATGGGTGATGCCTTGCTTTTCAACTCCTTCGATGCACGCGTGAATCTGGGCGGATTCGCCAATTTCTCATTGGATCTGAATGGGGCGACGATCGCCAGCGATTCGAGCATCTGCAATTTTGCATTGGATCGACTCGCACAAAAAATGGGAAACCCATACGATCGGAATGGACAGCTCAGTGCGCAGGGAACGGTGGACAAAGCACTTCTCAGGCAGCTGGAAGAAACCATGGAGCCATTCACCTCCGGAGTAGCCTTGAGCCGCGAATGGGCGGAAGCTGTTGTGCTTCCCGTATTGTGTGATGCCGAACTGCCCAGTGCTTTGACGACCCTATGCGAACATGTGGCCCTACAACTCAAAAGACGACTGAAGTCGGCACAAAAGGTCCTTCTGAGCGGTGGTGGAGCATACAATGATCATCTGGTTGCGCGCATACGACAGCATCTGCCGGGATCTGTTCACATACCCGATACCCAGACGATCGAGATGAAGGAAGCTTTGATCTTCGCTCTTTTGGCCTATTTGAAAAAAGCTGGGTCGCACAATGTACTCAAGGAAACGACCGGAACAGGTTTCGATCATACAACGGGCGCTCTTTTTATGCCCTCTTGATCTTTCCTTCGAACTCCGGTCGATCGTAGCCTCCAAGACATTATTTTCGTTTGCCTATTGTCCCCCATGAAAGACTTGCTCCGCGCTTTTGAAGCCAAATCCCCCGAGATCGTATTCCACTGGTCCGATCCCAAGACCGATGCCGAAGCGTGGTGTGTGATCAACTCCCTTCGCGGGGGTGCTGCTGGTGGGGGAACGCGAATGCACCCGAATGTCACGAAGCGGGAAGTGCTTTCCCTGGCCAAGACCATGGAGATCAAATTCCAGGTGGCTGGACCAGACATTGGTGGCGGAAAGTCAGGCATTCGATTCGATCCTGCCGATCCACGGAAAGAGGAAGTCTTACGCAGATGGTACAAAGCACTCAGGCCTATGCTGAAGAGCTGCTACGGTACAGGCGGAGACATGAATGTGGACGAACTCCATGAAGTCATCCCCATGACCGCTGAGCTGGGGATCGACCATCCTCAGGAAGGTGTATTCCAAGGCCATTTCCAGCCGTCCAGCGAACAGAAAGAACGATCCATAGGCCATCTTCAGAGAGGGGTCGTTCTGCCCCTGAAGTCCCCGGAGTTGAGTCCACTACCGAACGGAACCTATACTGTCGCGGACATGATCACTGGTTTTGGAGTGGGCGAGAGTATTCGCCATTTCTGTGCCCTTTTTGGTGAGCAGACCAAAGGGAAAAGAGCCATTATCCAAGGGTGGGGCAATGTGGCATCCGCCGCAGCATGGTATTTGAGTGAGATGGGCATACAGATCGTCGGCATCATCGATCGTGCAGGTGGCATCATCTGTGAAGACGGGCTCGGCAAAGACCAGGTGCGTCAGCTCTTTCTAAATAAAAAGGGAAATCAGATCGACAGCCCGGATCTGCTGCCTTTTGATCGGGTGAACGAACTGATCTGGGATGTCCCTGCGGATATTTTCATCCCCGCAGCAGCCTCCAGACTCATTACCCAGGAACATCTTGAGCGAATGTATGCCTCTGGGGTGCACATCATTTCGTCCGGAGCCAATGTGCCATTTGCAGATGAAGAGATCTTCTACGGTCCCATCGCCGAGCAGGCAGACAAGCAGATGAGTTGCATACCGGATTTTATTTCCAATTGCGGGATGGCCCGTGTTTTTGCCTATCTCATGCAAGCAGAAACGAAAGTTGAAGAGGAAGCGATCTTTTCCGATGTCAGTCAGATCATTTACAAAGCGCTTTCAAAAATTCGGAATGCAGAAGAAGATCCAAAACGGATCACGGAACGAGCATATGCTCAGGTTTTGAATGAACTGGTATGATGGAGCAACTGATATTGATCGTTTTCGCCCTGGGTTATTTGGCGATCACTCTTGAGCACACCCTGAAAGTCGACAAACTCATTCCAGCACTGCTGATGATGGCACTGGCCTGGGCAGGTGTGGCTCTGGGGCTGGATGACTTCAGTAGCTGGTTCAATTCACATCATCACCATATGATGGACGGATCCGATGGCGGAGCGATCTTCTCGCAATTGGGCCACGAAGAGCGCAGCCATCTGATGGAAGAAACGCTGCTCTATCACTTCGGAAAAACCGCCGAGATACTGATCTTCCTGATGGGCGCCATGACCATTGTAGAGATCATCGACCACTTCGACGGTTTTGCCACCATCCAGCAGTTCATAAGAACCCATAAGAAAAGAAGCCTGCTGTGGATCATGGCCATATTGAGTTTTGTGCTCTCGGCCATCATCGACAACCTCACAGCCACCATTGTGCTGATCTCCATCCTGCGCAAACTGGTCAAGTCTTCGGAAGATCGATTGTGGTTTGCTGGTCTGATCGTGATCGCGGCCAATGCGGGTGGTGCCTGGTCGCCCATTGGGGATGTGACCACGACCATGCTGTGGATCGGAAAGAAGGTGAGCACAGTGAAGCTTGTGGAGTACCTGATCCTACCGTCCTTGGTCTGCATGATCATTCCTGTTTGGATCGCCAGTTTTCTCAAGCCCTTCCGCGGCACATTCGATGCACCCGAATCGGATGGGCAGCAAAACCCAGCCGGACCTCGGATGCTGTACATCGGCCTTGGACTGATCGTTTTCGTACCGATCTTCAAAACGGTGACCCACCTCCCCCCCTACATCGGAATGATGCTCTCCCTGGCCATCTTTTCGCTGATATCGGAGATCCTTACCAACAGGCAATTCAGCCTTCAGGCAGTCAATCGTCAGGGAAATGAGGCGCAAGGATCTGCGCACGATCGGAGTCCTACTTTCAAAGCATTGCGCAAGATCGAGATGCCCTCCATCCTCTTCTTCTTGGGCATACTGATGACCGTTGCTGCTCTGGAAAGCCTCGGTATGGTCTACAACTTTGGCAGCGCCGTACAATCTGCCATGGACAATCGGGTCTTTGTCGTCCTTTTAGGGATCGCTTCGGCCATCATAGACAATGTGCCGCTGGTGGCAGCGAGCATGGGGATGTTTCACGAAGGAATTGACGCGGGCGTATGGCACTTTATCGCCTATGCCGCAGGAACAGGAGGAAGCCTTCTGATCATTGGCTCAGCAGCCGGAGTCGTTGCCATGGGCATGGAGCGCATCTCTTTTTTCTGGTACCTGAAAAAGATCAGTTGGCTGGCCGCCGTAGGCTATCTTTCCGGGGCTGCGGTCTACTTGCTCCTGAACGCCGCACATTATTGACATAGTTCAATATTTGGTGTCGAAAACTCCTTGGTGGCTATACGCAAGCGCTGAGCGGTCGCGTTAATTTGGAGGTACAATAATTCCTTCCCATGTTTCTACAGATCCAAACGGCAGCATCCGACACCTCTGCCACCCTCCCTGAGGTCAAGACACTGTCCATCATGGAGCTCATTACCAGCGGTGGTGTGGGCGGAACCTTGATCATGGGCGTACTGTTCACCCTGTCCTTGCTGACCATCTACCTCTTCATCGAACGGAATCGTCTGATCGGACGGGCCTCCAAGCTCGATGAGAACTTCATGAACCGCATCAAGGAGCATGTGCTGAACGGCAAGATGGATGCTGCGCTCGATCTGTGCAGAAGCAACGAAAGCCCAGTGGCCCGGATGATCGAAAAAGGACTGGGACGAATCGGCAAACCACTGAAAGACATCTCGGCTGCGATCGAAAATACCGGCAAGCTCGAAGTCTATCGGATGGAACAGAACCTGGCCACTTTGGCCACAGTTTCCGGCGCCGCACCGATGATCGGATTCTTGGGTACGGTCATCGGAATGATCCTCGCCTTCCACGAAATGGCTTCAGCAGGAGGTCAGATCGATGTGGAAATGCTCGCCGAAGGCATCTACACCGCTATGACCACCACCGTGGCTGGGCTCATTGTTGGGATCATGGCCTATGTGGGCTACAACTACCTCGTCCATCGGGTCGATAAGGTCGTCTACCGCATGGAAGCCAACACCACTGAATTCATGGACTTGCTCAACGATCCATCCAAATGAATCTTCGGGGGCGCAACAAGGTCCGGGCGGAGTTCAGCATGGCCAGTATGACAGACATTGTCTTCCTGCTGCTCATCTTTTTCATGCTCACCTCCACTCTGGTCACATCCAGCGCACTGGATATCGTACTGCCCAAGAGCAAGGCGCAGTCGGTAAAACGTCAGGATGTCACGGTGAGCATACATGCGGATCGGACGATCAAAGTGAATGAGGAAAAGGTATCAGAGAGTGAACTGGAAAGAATGCTCCTTCGCACAGTCGGCGCCATTCCCGAGGCCGTTATCATCCTCAATGCAGATGAAAGTGTTCCCACAGGAATGACCGTCAAGGTGATGGACATTGCCTACCGCAATAAACTCAAAATGGTCCTGGCCACCGATCCGCGATGAATCCAGAGAAGGAGAAAAAAGATCGGAAGATGGCCACTTACGGAAGCTTGGGTATACATGCCCTGCTTTTGCTGCTGTTTCTCTTTTTTGGGCTGCACTATATGGAGCCGAAACCCGAAGACGGGATACCGGTGAACTTCGGCTATCAGGAGTCG
>RFXV01000031.1 GCA_009921445.1 Flavobacteriia bacterium | reverse complement strand
AAGAAAGCTGGATGGGGCGCTTTATTCCGTAGGCAAATAGAGACCTCAGACTCTGAGCATCCAAGTGTTCCGGTCTTCCGTCCGGCCCACGCGGATATCGCTCAATGCCTTTCGAATGCGGCTTCCCATCCCCTGTTCTGGTGTGGGTACCTCGAACAACTCGTCGCCAAACCCGATGCCCGAAATAGGACTCACCACAGCTGCAGTGCCCATTCCAAAAGCTTCCTGAAGAACTCCTGATCTGGCTGCAGTGATCAATTCATCCACCGTGATCGGTCCCTCCTGAACCTCTTCTCCCCACTCCCTGAGAAGGAAAAGAATGGAGTCGCGTGTGATACCCGGTAAGATCCGGTCGCTCAAGGGAGGCGTTCGCATCCTACCGTTGATGCGGAACATGATGTTCATCGTGCCCGATTCCTCAATGAGGCTGTGTTCTTTGCTGTCCGTCCAGATGATCTGGGTGAATCCCTGCTCTTTGGCCCTTGAGGTTGGATAGAAGGCGCCAGCATAATTGCCAGCAGCCTTTGTGAATCCGATGCCGCCCGATGTAGAACGTGCGAATTCCTGCTCGATCTTGACCCGAACATCCCCTGCATAATAAGGCCCAACGGGCGAGGTGATGATGGCGAACATATAGTCCTCACTTGGACGGGCCGCAATGAAATGAGAAGAACTGAACAAGAATGGACGTACGTAAAGTGACATTCCTTCATCATCAGGAACCCAGGCCGAATCCAATCGGATGAGTTCTTTCAATCCATCCATGAACACGTCTTCAGGAACCTCAGGCATATTCAGTCGAACAGCCGAGCGATTCAAGCGCCTGAAATTCTCTACCGGACGGAAGATGGCTACAGAGCCATCGAGCTGTCGGTATGCCTTAAGGCCTTCAAATGCCGCCTGACCATAGTGCAGTGCATGCAGTGACAGCGGAAACTTCAGTTCCTCGTACGGCCGGATGTACGCATCGCCCCAACGCCCGCCTGAATAATTGCAGATGAGCATGTGGTCAGAAAATTCCTTTCCAAATTCAAGTCCTTCCAATTCAAGTTGATCTCTCCTGCTCTCTTCTGCCTTTTGGATGTGGATCATGTTTCGGGGGATTTAGTGCGAAAATACAATCTGATATGTCGATGTTGCTGTGCCAGTATATTTGCACCACATTAAATTACACTCATGTACAGAAAAGCACTTTCCCTCATATTGTTCGGGTCTTTCCTATTCACCGCATGCACAGGAAATAGTACGGCTGCAGAAACTTCTGAAGCCGAGTCTGCTGCAGAGGCATCAGAGGTCCCCAGCCTGGAGGTCTATGGAGACAGCAGCATGACGCCCAATGACGCTCTGGAAGTCGGCGACCTGCTCGCCTATATGGAGGGAAAAGATTCTGTGAATGTGAAACTCCGCGGTGTCATCAATGCCTGCTGTCAGAAAAAAGGTTGCTGGATGGACATGGACCTCTCCGAGGACCAAAGCATGACCGTTCGGTTCAAGGACTATGGCTTCTTTGTGCCCATGAATTCTGCTGGACGGACAGCGGTGATCGAAGGAGTGGCCAAGGTCGATACACAAGGCGTCGATTGGTTACGCCACAAGGCCGAGGACGCTGGCCGCTCAGAAGAAGAGATCGCAGCCATCACTGAACCCATTGTTTCGGTGACCTTTATGGCCGACGGGGTCATTCTGGAGTAGATTACGATGCATTTACTGCTCCGTACAGGCCTTCTTTTGCTGCTGCTCGCTTGTTCCCAAAAGAACGAGGATCCGCCTGCAGCGACCGAGTCTGAAATGCGTACTTACTCTGAACTTTCCGGACTCATGCTGGGCGTTCAAGCCTATCAAAAGGTTTTGAGGGACTCTGTGCGATCAAGCGCCTTACAATTGCCGGACAACCCCATGGATCTCGCTCGTTTGCATTCAGCACAGGCCACAGACAGCCGGGAGCTTGAGGGCAACTATCACGAATTGGCCGATCGCTTCATCCAATGGAACGACAGCGTACATTCCGGGTCAAAGGCGCGAAGGATCGAAGCATTCAACAAGAGCATCGACGCCTGCATACAATGTCACAGTTCGAGATGTCCCGGACCCATTTCGTCCATTCGCAAACTCTATCTGCCTGTTTCCGACAGTGACTCATGATCGAACGGCCGGTCGTACCCACAGCAGACGGAAGCCTCACACTTTGGGATGAGCGCACCGGACAGCATTATCATTCCCTGCATGGCGCCCGACAAGAGTCCGAACATGTCTTCATTAAAAATGGCCTCGATCCCTTTCTTGGAAATGAAGATCTGCGCATCCTTGAATTGGGATTCGGTACCGGACTGAATGCATTACTGACCTTCAATTGGGCCCGAAAACACCAAATGCCCGTTCGCTACCTGAGCTGCGATCTCTATCCGCTGGACCGTCGGGATTTCATCGATTCAGCAGATCCTTCTGAAAAGGCGGTCTGGCATCAGCTCCTCGATGGCCCATGGGGAGAAGAGATACGGATCGACAAGTATTTTTTCCTCAAAAAAGAACGATGCGACATACGCAGCTTGGTTGGCCATCACGAAGCATTCGACACCGTATTCCACGATGCCTTTTCTCCCGATTCTGAACCCGAACTCTGGACATTGGACGTTTTCCGAAACATGTTTGCAGCATTGAAAGAGAACGGATCGTGGGTCAGCTACAGCGCAAAAGGACAAGTGCGAAGGGATCTGCAGACGGCCGGATTCATTGTGGAACGCCTCGAAGGCCCGCCAGGAAAAAGAGAAATGCTCCGCGGATGGAAGAAATGAAAAAATTCAATGTGCGGGTCTATGGCTGTCTGACCCATCCGGATCTGGGGATACTTACTTCTGTAGAAAAGATCCAGGGCCGAACCTACCGAAAATTCCCCGGCGGCGGACTCGAATGGGGAGAGAGCACCCGCGACTGCCTGCAGCGTGAATTTCTGGAAGAACTCGATCTGCCTGTTCAGGCCGGAGCTCATATCTATACGACCGACTTTTTTCAGCGCTCGGCTTTTCGTTCGAATGAGCAGGTGATCAGCATCTATATGGAAGCCATTCCTGATGACGGCACCAAAGAAAGGCTCGAAGACCTGCAGGCCGTTGAGCATGACCACCGTGCAGAATGGATCAGCCTGCACAATTTCCATGAAGACTTGTTCGAACTTCCAACGGACAGGGCATTTGCTCAACTGATGAAACAACAACAGTGAAAAAGACAGCACTGATCACAGGAGGCAGCGGGTTGGTTGGCACCCACCTGACGGATTGGCTGATCGAGCAGGGTCAGCAGGTGATACATCTCTCCACCCGCAAGAACTATCAGCCCACAAGAGATGGGGTTCGCAGCGCCTACTGGGACCCGGAAAATGGACATATGGATGCCGCGATCCTCAAAGAGGTCGATGTCATCTACCATCTGGCCGGTGCCTCGGTTTCCGAAAGATGGACACCCGCATACAAGCAGGCCATCCTTCAAAGCCGATTGAGCTCCACACAAACCCTTTGGGACGCGCTGAATTCCGTGGAACATTCGGTCAAGCAGCTGCTGAGTGCATCCGCTGTAGGCATCTATCCGACATCTGAGCAGATCCTTTACCGGGAGGACGCCGAACCTGCCCATGACTTTCTGGGCAGCGTCACCCAACATTGGGAACGAAAAGTCCAGGACATGGCCTCGGATCTAAGCCTCCCCGTCTGCCTTCTGCGCATCGGGATCGTTCTGAGCAAACAGGGCGGTGCCCTGAAGGAAATGGAGCCCGTTTTCAAATGGGGCTTGGGTATGCCGCTCGGGAATGGCAGGCAGTGGATGTCCTGGATCCATGCCGACGACCTGGCCCGCCAATTCCACTTTTGCGCCGAGAAAAAGCTGCAGGGCATATTCAATGCAGGCGGACCCGAACCGGTGACCAATGCAGACTTCAGCCGTGCTTTGGCATCAGCACTAAAACGGCCTTATCCCTTTTCGTGGATGGGTGTCCCCGGCGGTGCGCTGAAATTGATGCTTGGGGAGAAGGCCACACTGGCACTTATGAGCCAAAACATATCGGATGGCAAGATCAAGAGCCATGGGTTCACCTATCTGCATCCCGAATTGTCTGGAGCATTGGACAACATCTACCGCTGAGATACCGATCGAAAAAGAAAGTGGACTCCTACTAAATTTTTTTCATTCTTCATTCATTCCCTATTTTCAAGCCGAGAAATTTTAGGCATGAAAAAAACAGCAACAATCGCCTTGTTCATAAGCATGATGAGCGCCCAAGCACAGGTGGATCTGATCAACCGGGTGAAGGACAACGGCAGTTCAAGCGAAGACATCGAGTTCACCACGGTTTACGACATCGAAGCACTGGAGGTCGAAGATCAAGGACGATCAGGTACATGCTGGAGTTTTTCCGCCACCGGATTCCTCGAAAGCGAATGCATTCGCAAAGGCAATCGGGTGGATCTAAGTGCTCTGTATGTCGTTCGCAAGGTCTACGAGGAGAAGGCTGAGAAGTACATACGCCTGCACGGTGCCCTTAATTTTGGGCAGGGAGGCGCCTTGCCTGATGCGATCTTCGTTCTCAAGGAGCACGGTGCGGTTCCGGAAGATATTTACAGCGGCATGCCGGACAAAGGACAGCGGATCGATCACGGCGAGCTGGAAGATGCGCTCAGCAGCTTGTTGGATGCCGTTTTGAAAAGAGAAGGCCGTGCCCTGAAAAGCAATTGGAAAGAGGCCGTGAATGGCCTTTTGGATGCCTACCTCGGTCCGGTACCTGAATCTTTCGAATGGGAGGGCAAGACCTATACGCCGAGGAGCTTTGCAGACGACTACCTGAAATTGAACTCCGACGACTATTTGCAGGTCACGAGCTTCGTTTACCAACCCTACTACGCCCCCATGATGATCGAAGTTCCCGACAACTGGATGTGGGGAAGCAGCTGGAATCTGCCTCTCGATGAATTCATGGGCGTTCTCGATGCCTCCCTCTCAGAAGGGTACACCCTCGCCTGGGCAACGGATGTCAGTGAAAAGGGATTCAGCATACGCAACGGATTGGCCATCAACCCGGACAGGGAACAGCTCGAACTGCTTGGACTCGACGATCCATTCATTGCTGGCTGTCCGGAGATCAAGGTCAGTGAGGAGTTGCGGCAAGCGGACTTTGACGCGTGGAAGACCACGGACGACCATGGCATGCAGATCGTTGGCAAAGTGGCCGATCAGACAGGTAAAGCGTATTACACGGTGCGCAATTCATGGGGCGATCGGGAGAACCCTTATCGATCAGGCCATCTGTACGCCACTGAATCCTTCATTGCCCACAAGAGCATCAGTTTGGTCGTCAACGTTGAGGCTCTGCCTGCTCGTCTGAGAAAGAAACTCGATCTATAGGGCGATCAGCCCTTCGATCTTGCTGGCTTCCTTGTACCGTTCGATCACTTTGTCCGGATGGGTCATCACTTCTTTCGCCGTAATGCTGATGTACTTTCCACCGCTCGAGCTGCGACGGTTGATCTGCGCCTCTTGCGCATCAAAGAGATTTTCCACCCGCGCGATCTTGTTGTTGTCCGCGGGAACAATGAATTTGAACATGTATAGCTGTGGCCAGCTACCCTGAGCCTTCAGCTTTTCTTCCAAATTCTTCCAGAACGATTCGTTTTTTTCCTCCATGCACTTCAAAGTTCGGTCATCTTGTTCGATCCTTCGGGGCATCGTAGCTTTCAAAAAAATACACAGATGATCATCAGCACCACACCCCAAATAGAAGGACATCCAGTCAAGGTTCACCACGGTATCGTTACCGGAGAGACCATCATTGGCGCCAATCTCTTTCGGGATCTTTTTGCAAGCATCAGAGATGTGGTGGGCGGAAGAAGCGGCGCATATGAGGAGGTACTTCAGGAAGCCCGGGAAACCGCTCTGAGGGAGATGCAGGAGCGTGCAGTAGAGAGAGGGGCAAATGCCGTGGTCGGCGTCGATCTGGATTACGAAGTGGTCGGAAAAGGCGGCAGCATGCTCATGGTCAGCGCATCGGGCACGGCTGTGAGTATCTGAATGGGTTTTCGAACATTCTTCTGCAGAACTGCCCAGAGAAGGCAGTAGAGAATCTACCTTTGAAAAATGGGTTTTTCCTATCCCCTATTTCTCTGGATGCTCGCGGCCCTGGCCGTTCCCATTGTTGTGCATTTATTGAAATTCAGACCGCGTCAGACCCTTTACTTCAGCGACATCCGATTCCTCAAGGAGACCGCATCGACACAGGCGCGTATGCACAAACTCCGAGACATCCTTCTGCTCCTGCTGCGACTGTTGGCGGTCGCCTGCCTCGTTCTTGGCTTTTCCATGCCCTTTATCAAGAAAGAAGGCCTTGCATCTGTTGAAAATGAGGGAGGATCGGACATCTACCTCTTTGTAGATGCCTCCCTGAGCATGGATGCCCAGGAAGAAGAGGGCAATTCGTGGAACGGGATGTTCCGTGCGCTCAATGCCTGGCTTTCTTCAGCTACTCAAGACAAAAGCCTATTCATTTCCGATCCCTCCGGATACTTTTCTGCAGCGCGTTCCCCTTCAGAGGCATGGAAGATGCTCAATGGAATGGAGCCGCACATTGGCGCAGCCTCCCCCCTTTCTGTCTATCGAAAATGGACCAATGAAGGTTCCAAGGGGAAGCTGGTCATGATCTCCGACCTGCAGAGGAATCAATGGGAGGAGCTCCTTCAGGATTCTGCACACAGCGGGGTCATGATCCTGCCGGTCATCCATTCTTCCGATCAGCGCAATCTTTCGATCGACAGTGTTTGGGCAGAAGTTCCCTTCACACGTCCCGGGCTGGAGCAGCGCCTTCAGGTGCAGGTCAGAAATCACTCTTCCAAGCCCGTGAGCAGCACCCTTGAACTCCTTCAGGATCGTCGGGTGCAAAACTTCGAATCCATCGAACTCGATGCGGGCGCCGTGGAGATCCTTTCGTTGAATTTCATTCCGGGCGGGAGCGGACATGCACAATTACAGCTGACCGACAGGAGCTGGAGTTTTGACAACATCTTTCACATCGCATGGAATCAAGGCCAAACACCGCGTGTCCTCATCTACGACAACGGACAAGCAGAGACGGATTGGCCAAGGATCTTTCCGGAAACAGAATTCGAAAGCGTCTTATGGGAGGATCAAACGGAAGATGCAGCAGGCACAATGGCCGATCTGATCGTTTTGGCCGATTGGACACCGGGCTCGGGCTTGATGGAGCGAGTGGAGCAGTTGGCGCAATCGGGTGCTGACCTGGTGATCTGGCCCTCCACGACGGGCGACTATCCCCGTTTCCTCAGCAGCCTCTCCAATTGGGGGTCTGGGCAGGATTCAGGGCGCTTCAGAGGCGACTTGATCGATAAAGAGAATGCGCTCTTTCGCTCGGTCTTCTCGCGGATCCCTGAAAACCCTGCACTGCCAGTGGACAGAAAGAGGAATCTGCTCCAGGAAACCAATGGCTGGAGGGGAATGATCCAATACGAAGACGGATACCTGCAGCTGGCCCAGCGCCAAATAGGTGCTTCTTCGATCCTTCTATTTGCCTCTGCCCTTTCGCCCGAATGGAGTCAGTGGGCGCAGGAGGATCTCACCCTTCCCCTGCTCCATCAGGCCGCCTGGCGCACACAGACAAGCAACTCATTGGAACTGAAAGCCCGGCCAGCAGCCCTTTGGACGCTCCCACATCCGAAGGGAAACATGGAGAAGGCCATCCGTGCTGTAGACGATGCGGGACGAATTTTCGTTCCCGGGCAACGCCGCATGGCGGGCTCCACTCAGATCGTGTTCGGCCCAGAATTCAGCCAGCCAGGGGTCTATGCGCTTGTAGACGATCAGGATTCCCTTGGCCTACTCGCTGTCAATCCTTCTTTTGAAGAACGCGAGCTGCGCTTTTTCGACCCGGCCGAACTGCCTGCAGAATGGCAAAGTCAGTTGGTAAAATGGGAGGACCTTGAGCTGTTCGGAGCTGCATCGAACGAATCGGACCTCTGGGTGATCCTGCTGGGTCTTGGGCTCCTCTTTCTGCTCATTGAGGGCGTTGTCCCTAAGTTTGCACAGCCTAAAAGTTCGCAGACCGAATGAAAGTGCACCTACCAAAAGCCCGGATCGTCCAGCCTCATGGCCCATTGAATGGAGAGATCAGGGATCTGTGGTTCGAGAACGGTGCGCTTATTTCTCCCCCGACAAAGCCCACCGGCGATGATGTGGACACTCTGACTGAAGGCTGTTTTGTTTCTGCAGGCTGGGTCGACCTTCGTGCCCGTTCCTTCGATCCAGGTATGCCGGAAAGAGAAACGCTTACCAGCCTGTTGCATGCTGCAGATGCAGGTGGATACGAACAAGTGGGCATCTTACCGGTCACCGAACCGACAACGGACCATTCCGCGGTCATCGAATATGCCAAGAATCGTTCACAAGGCGCGCATAGCCGTCCCTTGTTCATTGGCGCGCTGTCTCGGAGATTGGAAGGAAGAGAACTCGCTGAACTGGAAGAACTCAAGGAAAGTGGAGCAGTAGCCTTCTCTGACGGAGGCCGTCCCATTGCCAATGGCCATTTCCTGAAGGTCGCCATGGAGTATTCGGCCATGTTGGGCAAACCGCTCATACTTCGCCCCGATGACCCTTTCCTGTTCGGTACGGGTGCAGCCCGTGAAAGCATGAACAGTTTTCGCGCTGGGATGGCGGGGATCCCGGCAGTCTCAGAGGTGATCGGGATCGATCGGATCGCCGAATTGGCCCGATACACTGCCTGTTCGGTACACCTGACATCGATCAGCACAAAAGAGGGCCTGGACCGTCTGCGGCAATACAAGAGCAAAAACTATCCTCTGACTGCAGATGTGGCCATTGCCCATCTTGCACTGGGACAGGAAGGTCTCCTGGATTTTGATACAAATTGGAAGCAGCTGCCTCCGCTTGGCAGCGAAGACGATCAAAAAGCCCTTATTGAAGGCCTTTGCGATGGCAGCATAGATGCCGTGGTGAGCGATCATCATCCGGTCAATGTGGAACAAAAAGTCTGTACCTACCAAGAGGCTGAAGAAGGGATCTCCAGCATACAGGCGACGCATTCCCTGTTGCGTTCTGTGCCCGGGCTAAGTGAAGAGCGCTTTGTTGAATTGATGAGTACTGGACCCCGGCGGATCCTCGGTTTGAGTGAACCGGATTTTCAGCCCGGCGGCGCTGGCGGGTACACCCTGTACCGTCCAGATTCAAAGACGCAGTACGCAACGGAAAACTGGCATTCCACCTCCTCGAACTTCCCTTTTCTCGGCCAAACGCTGCCAGGAGCAGTCTTGGGCTGCATGCGCCCCTGATCGATCAGTCCAGCTGCAGCAGGCTCCTGTGCACTTTTAGAACTTGTGGGATCAGATCGGAACTTCCATCGTTCACAATGATGTGGTCGGCATACGAACGCCGTTCCTCATCGCTCATCTGCTGCTCCATCCTCGCCTCTGCCTGTTGGATGTCCATATCGTCCCGTTCGGAAATGCGTTGCAGACGGGCAGTGCGATCGGCCTCCACGACGATGAGGGCGTCCAGGCCTTTATGTGCTCCCGATTCGATGAGAATGGCCGCCTCTTTCAGCACATATGTGCATGTTCGATGCCTCGAACACCAGTCGGAGAAATCCTTTGCAACCAAAGGGTGAATGAGCGCATTCAACCGAGTGAGCCTGTCCGGATCAGAAAATACCTGCCGAGCGACCCCATCTTTGTTCAATGAGCCATCATCGGCCCTATACGCTTCTGTTCCAAGCAGTTCGACCACCTGTTTTTTGACCTCGGGCACGTAATAGAGCTGCTTGGCACGCGCATCGGAATCGTACACCGGAACATCCAATGCAGAAAAGACCGAAGCCACGGTCGACTTCCCGCTGCCCATTCCACCTGTCAGCCCGATCTTTTTCACGAGGCTATCTGGATGAGCCGAGCCACATCATGGCTGCTGTAGGTCAAATGCCGAGCGAGCAATTCATCCATCTCGGTTCGGATGATGTGGGTGGAAGCCTCACCTGATTCGAGATAAGCGCGAATGGGCTCTGTCTCGAGGCGTTCCCACAACTCCAGGGGAATGGTAAAGGCCATGCGCAACTGTGCGGGAACGACAAGACAATCTGCCGATCCACTGTGCTCAATGGGCACCTGTCGATAAAGGGTGGTCACCTGACTGACTTTCACTGAAGCCTGGACGAATTCTTCGGACAACTGAAAAGTAGAAGATGCGGGGACGCTGGCACGCAGACGAATGGAATGCGAACCCACTTCGGGGAGGGCACCGTCATATTCCAATTGGATCCTTGCCTTTTCCTGCTCCTGAAAATCGGCCAGACGAAGCCCCTTCAGGGAATCTGGTAGTTCAGACAGCTGAACGATCAAGCCTTCCTGCAACAATCCGTCCGGCAGGTGCTTGTCTACTGGCCACCACTCGGCCTTCCAATCTGGAAGCGTTACGAAGCGATCGCCATCGGCCAGACCCAGCAAATCAAGATCCTCGGGCGAAGCCTTTTGAAGGACCGTCCGTAACTGATCGATATAAAAGCCACTGGTCCAGTTGGGAAGCTCGCGATCGAGACTTTTTCTGTCCAGTGTAAGGGAGCGAAAGGGGTTGGTCCATTCCTTCCAGCTCGAATAACCCGCCCCCGCCCATCTGATCTGCAGACGCTGAGGCATGGCCTTGACCAGTTCAGGGTCAAAACCGGTGTACTGGAGCTGGTAGCCCAACTCCACCTGTACACGTTGCTGGGAAAGACGGTTGCCTATCCAGAAAAACACAGAAAGGATGAGAAAAAAAGCCCGGGGATACTTCAGGATCCACTTCATCTCCAAGCTCTTTCATCCATATCAATCCTGCTTCTCCTTGTCCTTCTTGGCCTTTTTATCGGAAGTGGATGATTGATACTGAGCGCTCAACTCCTTCGACACCGCTGTACGGTCGATGCGCAAGCGTGAATTCTCAGATTCAATGACCAACTGTTTCTCCTGTACCTCGAGGATCTTCCCGTGGATGCCCGAATTGGTCACCACACGCATTCCCTTGCCGAGGTCGTCCTGGAATCTGCCCTCTTCTTTTTGCTTTTTCATCTGCGGACGAAAGAAAAAGAAGTACATCACCAAAAGGACCATACCGAACATGAGCATGCTGCTCATTCCTCCGCCTTGAGGCCCTGCCTGCAATGGGATCGAATGCATCATTGAGCAGTGTTTGCCTTGTTCGGGTTGGGAAGCACCGAAGAAGTGATCTTCAGCACCCGTGTGTTGGGAATGGTGTTCGCATTCAGGGTGACCTGCTTGTCGTTCTTGCCCTGTCTGCCTGAGCTGTTGAAGGAGACCTTGATCTCGCCCTGCTCGCCTGGGGCAATGGGATTTCTCGGCCAGTCAGGCACTGTGCAGCCGCAGCTTCCCTGGGCATTCGAGATGATCAAAGGTGCATCGCCTGTGTTGGTGAAGCGAAAGATATGTTCGGCCAAGGTGCCTTCTGTGATCTCGCCAAAATCGTGGAATTCACTATCGAAACTAAAGGCCGGAGTGCCTTCCACAAGCTCGGTTCCGACAGCCTCTTCAATAGTTGGGCTGCCTTCTTCCGTTGTTTGAATGCGTGAAGCAGCATCATCGCATGCTGATGCGGCCAGCAGAACGATGGCCAATCCTAGGGTGTTTTTCATTGTTGGGTGATTAGTGTTTGCAAATTTAATGGTCGAGCAATCCCCGTCCAATCTTCTTGATCTTGCCTTCTTTCTTCAGGTCAAGCAGCACCTTGTCCATGACGCCGTTGACGAACATGGCGCTCTTGGGCGTGGAATAGCCCTTGGAGAGCTCGATGTATTCGTTCATGCTCACCTTCAGCGGGACCGTCGGAAAAAACTGGAATTCCGCCAGCGCCATCTGCATCAGCAACACATCCAGAACAGCGATCCGATCCATCTCCCAGTTCCTTGCCTTGGCAGAGATCCGCTTCAGGGAATCGTCCATGGACTTCAAGGTCTTGTGCAGCAGATCTGGTCCGAAAGCCCGATCCTCGGCGTCCTTGTACAATTTCACAAGGAGTCTTTTCTTTTTCTGGGCCTCAGGACCGGCTTTTCTCAGGGTCTTCTCCACCATCATCTGCGCGGCATCCAGATCGTCGGCCCAATGAAGATTCTTGTCTTCATAGATCTGGTGAAAATCTTCGTTGTGCACCACATGTGCGTCGTACAGTCTTCGAATGAAGCGTTTGTCGTCTTCCCAGCTCGATTCGCCGTTGCTCAGGTATTCCTTGTAGAGTTCATCTTCTTTGATCTGAAGGAACAGACTGCGAATGATGTCCCGCTCTTCGGTCCAATTGATGCCTCTCGAACGACACAGGGATGCAAAGGCATCATTCTCTTCAATGAACAAAAGAAAGCGGTTTTCCAGCATCTTACGATTGGGGTTCCGCTCCACATTGGCGGCCAGCTTCCTGTTCTGGGCGAGCTCCATGAAATGGGCGCAGGCCTTCCTGAGTTCATCCAGCAGCTTCAGCTCGTAGCCATACAGCTCTTCGATGCGCTCGATCGAACTGGTCAGATTCTTTTCGAGAACTGCCCCACCGAGTTCTCCCTGACGGGTACTGGTGTAGAGGGCCTGCAAGACCTTGATCCGGATGTGTCTTCTGCTCAGCATGTCATCAGTTTGAGCCGGCCTTTGAGGACCGCATGGAATGGATGCGTTCTTCTGCGATCTTTTTGGCGATGTTCTGAGCTGGTACGCCCTCACGCGCACTGCGCTCCAAAACCTCGTAAGTCGTTCTTCGGATCTCTTCTGTTCGGCTCATGATCTCCTTGCGGTCATAGGAGGCGATCTCTGAGTATACATTGATGAGCCCCCCGGCATTGACCAGAAAATCCGGTGCGTAGGTAATACCTTTTTTCATCAGCATATGGCCGTGCTTTTCTTCTTCGGCCAATTGATTGTTGGCAGCCCCAGCGATCACAGAGCATCTCAATGAGGAAATACTCGCATCGTTCAAAGTAGCCCCCAGAGCGCAAGGTGAATAGATGTCCATGGGCGTCTCATAGACGCGATCCACCTCCACGATGCGTGCACCGTATGTATCCTTCATCAGTTCAAGGCGATCTGCATGGATATCCGAGACCAAGACCTCGGCATCGGCCTCTGTCAGGTAGCGCACAAGGGTCTCTCCAACATGTCCGACTCCCTGCACGAGAATGCGCTTGTCCTTCAGCGATGCATTGCCCCAGTGAAAAGCTGCAGCCGCTTGTATCCCCTGATACACGCCATAAGCCGTCACCGGAGAGGGGTCTCCACTTCCGCCCATTTCTTCAGGGATGCCCGTGACGTGGCGCGTCTGACGACCCACAGCGATCATATCTTGTGGATCGATGCCCACATCTTCCGCAGTGATGTAGCGTCCGGACAGGCCATCGACATACCGCCCAAAAGCCTCCATCATCTCCGGACTTTTTTCCTTTCTGGAGTCACCAATGATCACCGCTTTACCGCCTCCCAGACCCAAACCCGATATGGCGGCCTTATAGGTCATTCCCCGGCTGAGTCGAAGTACATCGCGGAGCGCCTCTGCATCAGAGGCATAGTTCCACATACGCGTCCCGCCAAGGGCTGGACCCAATGTGGTGTCGTGAATTCCAATAATGGCCTTCAGCCCGGTGGCACGGTCGTGACAAAAGACGATCTGTTCGTGTGCATGGTACTCTGGGTGTTCAAAAAGAACAGAGGGATCAGCAACTAAAGACGCGTCTGTGTCTGGCATGGCACTTCGTTCGATCGTGAATTAAAGAACCTCCTGTGCCCTACTTTTACCAAGGCTCAGGAGCGAAGCGAAAGTATCGAAAAAATACCCCTCTTGCAGCCGTCCTGCGCATGAAAGCACTTCGCCGACTGAATCCCTATTTTCTGAAGTACAAGTGGAAACTTTCTGTCGGTTTCCTCTTTGTGACCATTGCGGCCATTTTCCGGGTCTATCCGGCTCAACTGGTACGAACCTCCTTCGACAC